>CAUZOD010000001.1:0-45596 GCA_963581115.1 Phycisphaerae bacterium
ACTTAGTGGAGACATCACCGGTGAAGGTATATTGCCGTACCCGGTTCCACTTCTTATGCCAGTGAAACTGTCCAGCGATTTCACCCCAGAATCCATCTGGATCATCGATCGATCGCTGATACATCTGCTCGTACTGTTCGTTCGATGCCGTGTGTGCCCCGCGAGAGAATTCTTCCGTGGGAGCAAACATGTGACCTTTAGCAGCGGCAGTGCGGGCGTTGGACGTGCTCTGTGACATCGTGGCGACTCCTCAAATTGGGACGTTCCGTCAGACCCAGAACAGGGGATTGAACCTGCGAGGGGTTCCGTCCCCCCACCGGGGCCGGATCCACCAACCTTCTAGCATAAACCCTGTAACGATGGGGGGCAAGACTCTGTCCAATCGGGTAGCCAGGCACCATCCCAGGCGACGGTTTCACCCCTGGACCGATGCTGGCCTCAGGCTGGCATGGTCGGTTGCCAATTTGGCCTATGCGATCTTGGGACAACTGGCCAGGCTACACTATTCTGTTGCAATGCCGCTGATTATTGATGGCTACAACGTGCTACATGAATCAGACAAGCCATCGTCACTTGCCGGTCTTGATGAGGCGTTGTTGTGCGCGGCACTGGCTCGTAGTGACCTGCGATCGCAGTGCCCGGTGGTGGTTTGTGATGGGCGGCCCAAGCCGTTGGGGTTTACCGAGTCTCCATCACCGGGCGTCAGCCTAATTTATTCGGGGCCGAGTCGTAGCGCCGACGACGTGATTATCGCGATGATTGAAGCGGATTCGGCGCCGCGACGGTTGATAGTGGCATCCAGCGATCGGGTCATCCGCCGGGCAGCCCGACGGCGGCGGGCCACGTCATGGACAAGCGTTGAATTTCTTCGCCGCTTGGCAGGGGCATTGGGTGGGGGGCCGCCGCCGACCGATAAGCCAGATGTAGGCGACTTGAGTCCCGAGCAGGTGCGGCATTGGCTGGAGCAGTTTGGTGTGGACGAGGATACGGCAGGGCATGACCTGCGGGCTTGACGGATCGGATTTTCCCGCATTCAATGTCGGTCCATGGGCACGAGCATGAGATGACCAGAGCATCCTCCTCCGCTGATTCGGATACCGCTAGCCATATGTCTATAACGTACGGGCGGGTGTTGTTGAAGATCAGTGGCGAGGCGTTCTGTGCCCCAGCAGGATTCGGAATCGACGGTGAGGAACTGAAATTGATTGCCCGCGAGATCCACGCAGCTGCACGTCCATCGGTGCAACTTGCAGTGGTTGTAGGGGGCGGGAATTTTATTCGCGGCAAGCAGTTGGCCGAGGACGGTGTGATTCCTCAGGAGGTCGCGGACCAGATGGGGATGCTAGGTACGGTGATTAATGGTTTGGCGCTCAAGGAGGCGATGGAGCGATTAGGACAACCCGCCCGCGTACTTAGTGCTATCAACGTGTCGTCCGTTGCGGAGACCTTTATTCAAGGTCGTGCTTTGCGTCACCTCGAGAAGGGCCGGATCGTTGTTTTTGTGGCCGGTACGGGCAATCCATTCTGCACAACCGATTCGGCCGCCAGCTTGCGGGCGGCTCAGATCAGGGCCGATGTGGTGCTTAAGGCCACGAAGGTAGATGGAATCTATGACAAGGACCCTCACGAGCATCATGATGCGGTTCGGTTTGAGAAAATTACATTTTCGGATGCAATAGCGAAAAATCTGAAGGTTATGGATATTTCTGCGTTTGACATGTGTCGTCAACGTCGAATCCCGATTGTGGTTTTTAATATGAAGCGTCCTGGGCATATCGCAGCGGTAGTTGGGGGCGAGTCGTATGGAACAAAGGTAACGGTGTAGTAAGCCGATGGTGATGCGGTTTGGTCGGGGTGAATTGTGCTGTGTTCAGCCGGAGTGCAAGCGACATGAGTCTTGAAGAAATCCTGTTCGAATCCGAGGCCGCAATGGAGAAGGCGGCAGGTTATCTGAAGAACGAGTTGCGCGGTGTCCGTACGGGTCGGGCGTCAACTGCGATGGTGGAATACCTGAAAGTTGACTGCTACGGCGCGGAGGCGGAATTGCGCAGTCTTGCGGTGATCAATGTGCCAGAGGCGTCTTCGATCCTGATTAAGCCCTTTGATCCGGGTACGATCAAAGACGTTGCTCGTGCCATCGAAAAGGCGGGCCTGGGGTTGAACCCAATCGTGGAGGGGAAACAGGTGCGATTAAATATTCCGCCACTTTCGGGCGAGCGGCGCCAGCAGTTGGTGGGGTCGGTCAAGCAGATGGGCGAACAGACTAAGGTTGCCATTCGCAACGCGAGGCGTGATGCTAAGAAGCACATTGATCAGGCCGTCAAGGACAAGAGTCAGCATCTGTCCGAGGACGACGGCTCCGGTGCCCACGACGAGGTGCAGCGGCTCCTGAAGAATTATGAGACGCAGGTGGACGAGATAGTGGCTCAGAAGACCAAGGAGGTACAGGAGATTTAAATCGCTTGGCTAATCGGTATTTTTCTTCCGCCCTTTCGCAGAACATCTATAGTCGAATCGACGCGGCGGCAGCTTATAGGCCTGACTACCTGCCAGTTCAATTAATAAATCCATCAGCAATGATTTGTTTCAGGTAACGGCCACCCAGCTGTGTTGCTTGTCAGTCGGCCGCCGATCTGGTTATTTGAATCGCATCGTCATCTTTTCCGCCTTACGGTTGGATCTTACCCCTTCTACTGTCTCGATGGAGGCGGTTCGAATGGCCAAATCAGCGGCTGAATTTTTGGCAAACAGGTGCTGCCTGCGCTATAATGCCTCACCGGGCAAGTAGACCGGTCACGAAAAACATGCGCATTTGTTATGTCAGAGGGCGCCGGGAGATTTGGAAGCAATCGGCGGTACTGGGTTTGCCGATTGCGGGTACTGTCCGCTGAGCCCAGTCGCATCCGAACAGAGGGCCAGCAAAAGGTGCAGGTGATGTTTCATTTCAAGTTATGGGTGTGGCTCGTCGCGGGGACGATGGTGTGGGCGTATCTGGCGTCGGCATCAGTTGCAGCAGTAGAGTTGGAGGCGATGGTCGAGCAACTGATTACTGAGGCCAAGGAACTCGACGAATTGCAAGATCCCGCGGTGCCACCAGTATGGCGCCGTCCGCATCCCCAGATGGCCGCCTGGGACCCGCAGATGGGCCGCCCCGTGCTCGAACGGCTGACCAAAAAATTTACCGGGAATGACTACCGTGACAGTTACGTGCGATGGCACTTAATGTGGGCAGTGCAACGCTTGCTAGAAGTA
The DNA here is from genome assembly GCA_963581115.1 of Phycisphaerae bacterium. Taxonomy (GTDB): domain Bacteria; phylum Planctomycetota; class Phycisphaerae; order Phycisphaerales; family Phycisphaeraceae; genus CAUZOD01. Next base: position 3,253 of record CAUZOD010000001.1, read on the forward strand.
GAATTTGATCAGTTCCGCCGTACTGGCAAGCACAGCGTGCCAGACGATGTCGGGCCCCAATTCGTGAAGCTGGTGCAAGCGATGCCCGAGGAGATCCGTGGTGCGTATCGATTGTGGTATCGGCACGAACCAGAGGACATCGCCGCCCGATATCACACGCTGAACCACGCCACCTATATCAAGGTTGGGTTTTCACCGTTCGAGCGGGAATATTGGGGTAAAAATTCATTGATGCACCATCCTTTGGTGAGACAGGAGGAGGTCAAGCAGATTCTCGCCGAAATGGATCGGCTGCGCCCGTTGTTCAAGACCATCTATGACAAAGAAGCCCAAGCGTATAACAATCGCATCACCAAGATGAATCTTCTGGTGCGAGAATATCGCGGGGACCTGATTTATGCCATCATCCAGACCGGGGAACCAGACATGCTCAAGCTGGTCACCCGAGAGATTGGTAAACAGGTCGATCGCAAGCAGTGGATCGGACTGGATCTGATGGCCTACATGTACGTGGCAGCGTACGACGGCTACCTGGCGCTGTACGACGAAGACCTGCTCATAGCGGTGGGCAAGGAACTGGCCCATATTGCGCAGCGGGCTCGGGAATATGTTGGCTACATGATTGGGCATGGGCCGGCGCCGGATTGGTATGTTCCGAATCATCGCAGTTTCGCCGATTACGCGTACCACATGGTCCGGTTGCTGGAGACTCCGGACACGGTTCGCCAGTTTCTGGCCCGATACCAAGCCCCGAAGGGCGTTGGTATTAAGCAGAATCCGGACCAGAAGATCTCGCCAGAGGATCTGACTATTGACCATATTCGTCGGGCAATTTCAGCCGCGACGTCCGAGCTCTATCATCCGCGCTCAGCCAACAAGGACCTGCTTCCGAACTACAAGATTCGAAGCTATCGGAGGCTGTGGTCCTTGCTGCACCACAACGGAATTCAGAGTCCGGAATACCAGGAAATTGTGCACGAGATTGGCAACCATTCTCTGGTTTGTTGGGCGATGATTTCAGCTGGAGAAAAGTATCAGGACCCACGTCTGTTCAAGCGGATCAATTGGGTACTTAGTTCCGATATCCCTTTCACCTACGATCGCGCGATGCGGTCACTGTTGCTGAGTAACCTTTCAGCTGATCGGTGGGGCAACTATGCCCGCCGCGACCTGAAGTGGCTGGTGGGCGCACTGTCAGACAAAGGCAATTGGGCCGGTGAGTACTACGGAGGTGACAGCGATGGCTGGGGGGACCACGCCAACGGACAGTACGGTGTGCTCGGTCTGTGGGCAGCCCAGCGATCAGGGGTAGACATTCCAACCTCGGTGTGGAAGAGCATTGACGGTCACTGGCGGCACACCCAGCAGCAGATACCGGCGTTAGAGCCAGCGGGATGGACTGTTGGCATGCTCAACGTCGAGGGAGAGAACGACGGAGAACTCGTGCCGCCGTTCTACCAGGCGGTTAGTGCGCCCATGACTGCCGGCGGAGTGGCGACCCTAACCCTGACTGAGCGATATCTGTATGGACCAAAATTGACTTCAGTGGGCAAGGACAATGTATCGCCGGCATTGCGCAAAGGCATTGCGTGGCTTAATAACAGCTTCGATCTCAATATTTCGGGAATTGATGTCGACTGGTTTTATTACATGTGGACGATGCAGCGGGTGGGGCAGGCGACCGGCATCCGTACATTCAATGATGTTGATTGGTTTCGGCAAGTTACTGCAGAGATGCTCAACCGCCAGGGGCCCGACGGATTGTGGCGCGATCCGACGGGCAAGCAGGGCACGCTACTGTCGACGGGATTTGCGCTGTTGTACCTGGGTAATGCACTCAGCCCTATCGCGGTATCCAAGGTTCAGTTCGACGGCAATTGGAACAATCGACCCAACGACTTGTGGAACTTTGTGGAGCACATTTCTAGTGAATTGGAGGCAACGACGACCTGGCAGATCGTGCAGCTGGATCAGCCGCTCTATCAACTCGTTGAAAGCCCGCTACTGTATTTGGCATCTGACCAGCCGATCGAACTTGCTGCGGATCAACTTCAGCGCCTTCGTGAGTATCTTACTGCCGGTGGGATGCTTGTGACTAATCCTGAGAGCAGTGAGAGTGGCACGGCTCGCAGCTTCCACAATCTGGCGGAGAAGTTATTTCCTGGCCGGTCTCTGGAGAAGTTGCATCGCGATCACCCGGTGTTCCATGTGTATCGTAAGCTGCCGCAATCAGTGCAGATCATGGCGATCGACAGCGGTGTGCGCCCCTTGATGGTGCATTTTCGTAAGGATTTGAGCAAGGGTCTGCAGGCCAACGACATTAGTCGTGCCGACGGATTCCCGGCTCTGGCGAACCTGTATCTTTATTCGGTTGATCGAAACCCAAGGCGGGTACGTCTGGAAACAAATTTCGTGGGACCGGTGACAAATAAGCCCTCACGAACCTTGGTTGGTGCGCGGATTCGTTACGACGGGCAGTTTGACCCTGAGCCGGGCGCTGGTACGCAGCTGCAGCGGCTACTCGCCCGTGACCATGACCTTGCGCTGACCATGGATACCGTTGCGGCTGTGGATCTGAACACTCATAAGTTTGCACTGCTCAGCGCTCTGGCAGACTCACAACTGACTGATGAGGAAGCAGCAGCAATCCGGCGTTGGGTCGAAGCTGGCGGCACCTTGTGGATGGATGCGGCGGGTGGATCACAGGGGGCCGTCGAGGCTCTAGCGGCCATGCTGGCCAAGATTATGCCAGGGGCCCGGCCTGAGCCGCTGGGACCATCCGATCCGATCATCAGTGGTTATTACGCCAACGAGCGTGTGCGATATCGTTCCTATGTGCTGGGCACCATGGGCGCTTCGAACACACCGCGACTGACGGCAGTACGCCAGAAAGGTCGGGCGGCAATTATCTATTCGCCTGAGGATTTAACCGGTGGTCTAGCCGGCCTCTCGCACTGGGGCATTTTCGGGTATTCCGTGGAATCGGCGCGGCGGCTGGTGCTCAATGGCGTACTTGATGTGCTTCAACGGTACAATCAGGCACCGTGAATGAAGTCGCACGACGATTCAGCGTTCCGATCGATATCGAGGCCGTGATCTCTGGTACCGCTCGTCTGGACCGGGATCAGGCGATGTGTCTTTACCACGAGGCCACACTGCACGAACTGGGCCGCTGGTCGAGCGAGGTCTGCGAGCGGTTGCACGGGCCGTTGGTCCGCACGTTTGTAAAGGACCGGAACATCAACTACACCAATATCTGCTCAGCCCGCTGCACTTTTTGTGCGTTTCGGCGAGACGGTGACGAGGCTGATGCCTATACACTCGATCGACGGCAGCTGCACGATAAGATCCGCGAATTAATCGATGTAGGTGGGACCCAGATCCTGCTTCAGGGGGGGATGAATCCGGATCTGGGCATCGAGTTTTACGAGGACATGCTTCGGGGCATCAAGTTGACCTTCCCAGCGGTGCATATACACGGCTTTAGCCCGCCGGAGTTCGTGGAGTTCGTCGCGGTACTGGACATCGCCGGCTTTGAATCACCTGGTGCCGGGCGCAGCAATCATCTGCCACTCGACGTCTGGCGGGCGAAGCTGGAGGCCATCATGGCCCGTCTCGCAACCGCGGGGCTAGACAGCCTGCCAGGTGGTGGCGGCGAGATTTTTGCCGAGCACGTACGGCGCCGGATCGGTTTGGGCAAGGCATCAGCCCGCCAGTGGCTGGAGGTGATGGCGTGTGCGCACCGGCTTGGGATGCGGACCAGTGCCACAATGATGTTTGGCCACATCGAATCGCGTAGCGACCGCGTTGACCACATGCTGAGCGTGCGAGAATGGCAGGATCGTGCAATCGCTCACAACTGGCCGGGTCGGTATGTCAGCTTCATCAGCTGGCCGTTTCAGCGCGAGAATACGCCTTTGGGCCGGGTACCCGAATGGGATCCGATGACTGAGGACGATTTTCCTGGCGATACGCTTGCCGAGGCGATTTACCATAGCAGGGTCGATTCTTCAGATAAGATGGCGTGTGATCAAGTGGCGCCCCGAGCGGGTAAGTTTGTGCGCATGGTCAGGGCTGCTGAATACCTGCGCACACAGGCCCTTTCACGGCTCGTGTTGGATAATATCGCGTCTATCGGTTCGAGTTGGGTCACTATGGGTCCTCATATTGGCCAGATGGGCTTGTTCTTTGGGGCCAACGACATGGGCTCAATCATGATGGAGGAGAATGTGGTTAGCGCCGCTGGTACAACCTATCGACTTGATGAGCAGGTACTCTGCCACCTGATTCGGGGTGGTGGTTTTACCCCAGCGCAGCGGGACAATTCGTACCGGATCCTGTGCACCTACGATGGGCCGGATAGCCCCGACCTTCGAGTCACCGATTGGTCACGGCATCGCGCTGGATCACCATCTGCGACCGAGCATGCCGACGATGCAGTGGCAGTCCCGTTGACGATTGCGGCCGAGTGATGGTGTCTCAACTACCGTTTGCAGGCGATGTGCCAGAAAAACGAAAAATAGCGATCGGTGGATGCTGGGGTCGCATCAACTCTTCTTCTTTCTTCGTGCTTTGCCGGTTGTTATGAGGAGAGACTGACCCATCAGTGGTAATCATTCGCAGTTTAAAGATTTTCAGCGAGGATTATGGCAATGATGCTGCGTGAGCCCAAGCCGCATCTAAGATACAGAAGCTGTAGGTAAGCAAGCGAGTGAGCTAGCTCGGACCCGGCCATCCGTCGAACACGAACCGACCATTCTTGGAGATGACCTCGCCGTCGACGGCGATGGTGCCGTTGTCTCGAAGGTCGCAGACCATGTCCCAATGCAGTCCGCTCTTATTGTGGTTGCCGGTTTCCGGATAACCCTCCCCTACGGCGGCGTGGAAAGTCCCCCCGATCTTCTCGTCAAACAGTGTGTTCTTGGAATATTCGGTGATGCGGTAGTTGGTGCCGATTGCGATTTCACCCAGCCGCCTTGCGCCCGGATCCTGGTCGAGCATTGCCAAGAGAAAATCCTGATTTTTGCTTGCCACGGCTCCGACAACCCGACCCCGCTCGAAGGTTAGTTCGATGTCATGTACCTCACGTCCATGATGTACCACGGGGAAGGAGTAACGCACGACACCATTGACACCGCCATCGGGCGCTTCGAGATTGGGGCCGGTAAAGACTTCCCCATCGGGGAAGTTCGCCTCGCCACAGCAGTTTATCCACTTCATGCCTTCAACATTGACCTGCAGGTCGGTGCCTTCGGCCTGGAAATGCACTATTTTCTTCCCATTGAGATAATCGGTGACTTGCTGCTGCCGTTGCTTAATGCGCTGCCACTGGGCCACGGAGTCCTCTTGATCGAGGTACCCGGCTGCGAACACAAAATCCGCATACTGGCGCAGGCTCATCTCTGCATCCTGGGCCGACGCTTCGGTGGGGTACTGGGTTCCTACCCATCGTAGTGGTTTGACCCCGGGGTGTGCTTGTGGGTCATCGGTGGCGGCGGATCGCTTCATGAATATGTCCATGACCGGTTGGCGCGATGCCGAAGCGATCCCCTGTTTCTTGGGATCCACGCGGGAGAGGTTCTTGGTATTGGTGTCAGCCCAGAGCCCGATACTAACGTCGATAGTGTTGATCTCTTCTAAACTCAAGGGACTGACGTATCGCAACTGTTCCTCACTGGCATATTCAAAAAACAGATCCTGGAGGCTCCCGGGTACACAGCGAAATACCGGGTGTGCCCCGGCTTGGACGACCTGCTCGTAGACAGCCTCGAGTAATGGCATCGCGACAGGATCGCCCATGATTCGCACCAACTGCCCGGGTTGGACCTGGGTTGAATAGTGCACCAGCACCTGGGCAAGTTTTTCGATTCGCGGGTCTCGCATGGCAGATGGCCTCGGCGGGTCGGCGTCATGTTATAGCGGTTACGGATCCCGGGTGTCTGGTGGGTTGCCTGTGGCCTGTCTGATCGCCATTGGGACGCTGTTTGGGGGTCGGGAGAGGGCGTTGCGCCCACGGTAGAGGGCGGCAATCAATGCTTGTGGAGATTGCCGGGGCATGACAAGAATCGGTAAGATGATCTGCTGGTGATGCACTTACCCACTGGTTCCGCTGAAACTGCATTTCCGGAGGACGACAACGCTTCGCATCAAGCGGCGAAACTTCCCGATCAAATGACGGGCGGAGCATTTGGGACGTTGCTGGAACCAGTACTGCGGAAGGCCTGCAGAGAGTGCCTATCTGAGGTGACTTGGTTTCGTACCGACTGGCAGCGGGGCGGCGCGCTGACGGGTTACGCCAACTGGACTGAGGCTGACCAGACTAGGCCTGTATTTGTGAAACTGCCCGTACCTCCCTGTGAACAACGTTGGTTGTTGGCATTACAGGACGCTGAAGATGTTGTACCTAGTTTGTATGCTTATGGCGATTCTTTGGGGGGATATGACTTGGCGTGGATTATTTTGGAACGATTGGAGCATGGCCCGTTGGGCTCGGCGTGGGGTGGGGGGGCATTCGATCTACTGGTCGAAGCAGCCGGGCGGTTCTACAAGGCGGCCCATTCCCATCCGTGCTACGGGCAACTGCTGGCCGAGAATTGGGCGGAGCGGTGGCAGCAATCATGGGAGGCGGTTCGAAATGGGGCGATGGCGGATGGCTATCGCTGGAAACGAGCACTCAAGAAGGCGCATCGCAAGCTCAAGCAGTGGGTTCGGGTGTGGGAACAGAGACCTACGGACTACTGGTGCCACGGCGACTTACATCTCGGCAATGCTATGACGCGCCAGGCGCCACCGGCCGGGCCGGCATTATTGCTGGATTTTGCCAAAACTCGTGTCGGTCATTGGGTTCAGGATGCGGTGTATTTCGAGCACCTCTATTGGTCGCGTCGCAATCAACTTGGCGGTCGCAAACTGTGCAGCGCTGTCGCCCATGAACGCAAAAGGCATAGTTTGCCCGTAGACCGTGACTGGCCCAGATACGCCACGATCCGGCGGGCAATGTTGGCTCTGAGTACTCCCGCGATGCTGCGTTTCGAGGGCGATCGTGCTCATGTTGCCGCAGCCCTGGAAGTGCTGGAACGCGAAGTGGGTTAGGTTTGTATCTGCATCTGAATGCAGAGTAGCGGTGGGTAAAGACGCTTTCTGGGAACGATATTGTTTCCGAGGGTCGCCGAGGAAACCGAAGGCGAGTTAGGCCACTGGTTCAGCGGCCATAAAATTTTCTGGTGCGTTTACAATTTCGCTATGTACGATGGTCTATCCAAGATCGCGACATGTTTGGCGGGGTTGGTGCTGCGGGGTGGCCGGTATCCCGGTCGTGCCTTGGTGGCTTCGACATACCGCCGTGCCGCGAGGCTGCGGCGGAGCCATCGTTTTACGGTCACTGCCGGTGACGGAGTGAAACTGGATGCCTGTTACCTGCCGGCGGTCAATCACAGTCATGGCCGTCTAACTGTGGTGATTTTGCATGGTTGGCTTGAGATCAAGGAACTCTATCTGGAGCGAGCTTTGCGTCTGAATGGGCAAGGTCATGGCGTGGTGCTCTTTGACCAGCGTGCGCACGGCTGCTCTGAAGGCGATGTGTCAACCTTTGGCGTGCGCGAGCACATTGATACAACCAACGTGATCGATACTGCTGGCGCCTTGGGTATGGCGACTGAGCGTGTGATCACCATGGGTCATTCCATGGGTGGGGCCACCGCGCTGCAGCATGCAGCGATCGATGCGCGAGTAGCGGGCGTCGTGGCCTTTGCACCGTTCTTAAGTTTTGAGCAGGCAATCGAGTCCTTTCGTCAGGCGTGGGTGCCTTGGACGGACCGAGGCTGGGTGCGCCGCGGCTTCGACAGCGCGGTGGGCGCTGCTGGGTTCGATGCTTCGGAATCAGACGTACTTGAGGCGATGCGCCAACTCCAGATACCGGTGATGCTGGTCGAGGGTGGTCTGGACAGGAATCTGCCGCCGGTCCACCATACCCGTCCCTTGGCTGCTGCGAAGGCTGACGGAAAATTGGAGATTTTCACTGTTGCGCAGGCTACCCACTACACGTTGCCACGGCAGACCTGGCCTGGGCTGGACGATGCGATTGAACGCTTTTGTACTACGGTTTAATCCACATTGGACCTGTGTGTTGGCGGCGGGCCAGCCCCTTTGGGCTTGCTGGCGGGGATTCTGCAATGGGTCGGGGGATCTGGATCAGGACACGTATTTGCGAGGCACATGGGCCGCAATCCGACAGAGCATTTCATAGCAGTGGCTATGGGCCAGTTTGGCCAGAGTGGGCAAGGCACAGGGTGCTTCCGGATCATCGCTGATTAGTTCCACGTTGCATCCGAGCAGCGAATTGGGGTGATGGATCGCCGCTTCGGTCAGGTCGAGGACGATCTGGTCCATATTCACTTTGCCAAGTACCCGGCAGTCGGTCGGGGGATGGCCGGGCAGTATCACGCGTGCCTGGGCCTTGTTGGACAATTGCAGTGGGTATCCGTCACCATATCCAACCGGCACGACCCCAAGCACGCTGTTACGATCAAGGCGATGAGTGCCGCCGTATCCGATAGGTGTGTGATGGGGGTACGTTTCAACGTGGATGATGTGGCTGACCCATCGCACTGCTGGTTCCAGTGCGGGCAGGTCCTCTACGCCCTGATCTTTAAGATCTCTGGTCCCGTACCCGAACAGGCCCAAGCCACAACGCACCATGTCTAGATGAAATCCGGGCCCACGCATGGTTGCGCAGGAGTTACCAATATGATGCATCACATCAGTCGGTAGTTTATCAGCGTGCTTTCGGGTCAGCCGCTTGAATTGTTTGAGTTGCCACAATGCGAATGAATCGTTGCTATCAGCCGTGGCCAGATGGCTGTAGACGCCGACCACGCATACATGCGAGCATCGCTGTAGCTGTTCCAGTGCCTCTGAGTACTTCTGGGCATTGAGGCCTCCACGGCTCATGCCCGTGTCCAGGTACAGATGTACCGGCAATTGGATCCCAAAAGCCTGTCCTATGCGATTCAGTTGCGCCAGTTGCCCGGGCTCGTGAATGCTCAGGTGCAGCTTGCCTGCTACCGCATGACGGTACAGCGGGTCGGTCTGGGATAGGGTAGTCACCGGCATGAACAGCAGGAGGGGGACTGCTATTTCCTGCTGAACCAACTGCGAGGCCTCTTGGGCCGAGTACACCGCGAGCATAGGGCAGCCGGCTTGGATCAGTCGGTGTGCGATAGGCACTGCGCCCAGGCCGTAGGCATCCTTCTTGATTACAGCACAAAGCCGAGTCCCGTTTTCGGACCTGTGGCGACCGAGCAGTCCGTGGATCGCTTTAAAATTATGATCAATCTTTTTAAGATGGACTTCCAACTGGCCTAAATGAGTGGAGGTCCGATGGTCGACACGACCGGAGCCATCCCCAGATCGTGGTGAAAGAAGCTGAGTCATGATCCAGTCGGGCTCATTCCTAGACGCGTGGTCAGTTAGATGATAGAACGATTGGCAGGAGGCATCAGGCCGATTCGCCTAGGGCGGACCCGCGGGGGTGCACCTGACAGCGGACGTGAGTATAAGATACGTCTTCCGAGCGGTCTGGCGAAAAACACTAGTCACTTGTTGTCACGGCGATTTAATGAACTTGAATACCCCTCCCCATATTGCATTCACGGATCTCGGCCTGCGTGACAGCGTCTTGCGTGCGGTGGAACAGATGGGTTTTGTCCATCCTACCGACATTCAGGCTGAGATCATCCCACGTATTTTGGCTGGCCGTGACGTGATCGGTCAGGCCAAGACCGGTACGGGTAAGACCGCCGCATTCGGCCTGCCAATTCTTAATCGAGCCAATCCTGACGTTCCTATGCAGGCGTTGATTCTCACTCCCACGCGAGAGCTTGCTGCACAGGTTACGGCGGAAATTGAGCAGTTAGGCCGATTCACCCCCATCCGGGCGGTGTGCATCATTGGTGGCGAATCGATGCAGCAGCAGCAGAGATCAATCCGCGAGGGAGCCCAGATTATCGTGGGGACTCCGGGGCGCATCATGGATCTGCACGGTCGGAGGCAGATTCACTTTCGTGATATCCGCTTCGTCGTGCTAGACGAGGTCGATCGGATGCTCGACATCGGATTCCGTGATGATATTCGCCGCATTCTTGGACACATCAGCGGCCCGCATCAGACGGTGTTCGTGTCGGCCACGATCGATGCCGAGATCGAACGGCTGGCCCGCTCCTTCATGGCGTCTGATGCGGAAAAGGTGACGACGGTTTCTGGTTCGCTGACCGTGGCAATGGTGGTTCAGAAGTATCTTGGCGTCGAGCCTTGGGACAAGCGGTCACTACTGTTGCATCTGTTGCGTTATGAGAAACCCGCTACCACGTTGGTATTTTGCAAGACCAAGGCTACCGTGCACAAGTTGACACGTTACTTGCGTGACAAGGATGTATCCGCCAGAGAAATTCACGGCGATCTGCACCAAAAAAAGCGAAATAGTGTTATCAATTCGATGCGTGAGGGGAAGCTGGATGTGTTAATTGCTTCGGATCTGGCTGCCCGTGGTCTTGATGTGGAGCACATCACTCACGTAATCAACTACGATCTTCCCGAGGATCCGGAGATTTACGTGCACCGAATTGGTCGCACGGCACGTGCCGGTCGTCGTGGTGTGGCGTGGTCCTTCGTTACGCCCGAGCAGGGTCAGTTGCTGACCAACATTGAAAAGCTGTGCGGGGCACACATTGAGCAATTACAGTACCCAGATTTCAAGCCTGGCCCCATTCCGCAGGATGTGGCAGAACAAAAGCAACGCGAACAACACCGTCTAGAGCGAGTGCAGGCTAAGCGGCACAGTACTTGGAGCCCAAACAACCTGGACCAGCTATCGTCTGAGCAAATTGCGGCGATGTTTCCTGACGGCGTCGTTCCGAAATCAGTCCCGCGCAAGACGATCGGTTCTCGCTTCCGCTCACGTCGCGGGCGTTGATCCATAAATCCTATTGGCCGCCTGTCACCATCCAACATGTTTCGGAAAGTTTCAATCAGAGATTTCTTGGGACTTTTAGGTTCGGATTCTGGTGCAGTCGGCGTCTTTGCGGATTGTATTTTTGACATGTTTCAGTACGTCGGTATTCGATCTGCGCGTCTTTCTTGAAATCACATGTTTGGCTTCCACTTGCAATAAAGTAGGTTGCAAATCCAGGTGAGCAGACAGTGGGCAAACGATTTTCGGTTCAATTCGCGAATGGGAGATCATCGCACATGAATAATCTGGTTCGCAACTTCCGGCAGGATGCGTGCCGCCTGTTGTCGGACCGCGTCCACGATAGTGGGGTTGTTGTCGAAACGTGCTAGGTCGACAATCAATGCAACGGTCTTGTCGGTGCCTAGGTGGCGAAAGTACGTCTCCAACTCCCGCGTATCTGCGTTGATGCCAGAAACTACTGTGTGGTAGATGGCTTCGGTGACCTTCAAAAGCCGGAATCCGGCATCGCGTTCACGCATAGTTGCCAGCGAGTCTGAGGCCATTGCCAGCCAATGGCCCCCTTCGAGTTCACCTGCATAGCACCTCTCCAAGATACGGGTCGTGGCGTTATTTAGGCAGTAGCTGGCCACGCGTAGTGGACTGGGGACCCGGGCGTCTTTGGGCAGCCTTCGGACCCAGTTGACGTAACTGAGCGTTGCCGCATCTTCGTGTAGCGCAGCAGCGGCTTCGGCCAGATGGTGCATCTGTCCGACGTATAGCTTGGTGTGGATCAAGTTGCGCCCGGCCATGAGTAAATTTAATCGTGCCAAGATGCCTACTAGTGAGCCAGGGCCCATCAGGTTGCAGATCACTCGCACGCCGTCCATCACCAAACACATATCAGACTCGGCGTGTTCTTCATACTCGCTAAGGGTGACTAGTAGTCGGCGAAGATCACGAGACAGGCTCAGACTCCCACTGCAGGTTTTCTGTTCCCGGAATGTTTGACGCACGAAGGATCGATAGCAACCTCCCAACTCAGCCAGATTGACATGTTCGGGGATCCCTTCGCCAAAGCCGTGGTCGATTAGTCGGCTGACTGCTGACCGCACTGCGGCCAGTAGGTCGGTGCCCAGGGCTCGGCGCAGGACGGCACGCTTGATGTTGTCCGCGGCAATCAGATTATGGTGGTTTCGCTCTAGCCGTTTAGCCAGTTCGTCGAGCTTACGCCTCAGTTCGCGTTGCGGCGGATCCTGGATTTGCTGGCATCGCAGGTGTTCAATCGCGGTGCGGACACGTTTGGGGCTCAACTCGACTCCAAGGATGCGTTTGATCTCTCTGGCCATGGCAGCGTAGTTGAGGCGTGCTAAGTCCGTACCCGACCGTAGACAGCGGTCGAGTATTTCGTTGAGATCCACATCGCTATCTGGGGCCATCGTGGCTGCCAGCCATTGCAGCACGGCTCGGGCTGAATCATGCACGTTGCGGCGCAGCGGCCTAAGTTGGTCTTCGATACAAATCACCCGTGACACCGCCCGTGTGGTGTTGGGACGATCAGCCAGGGTGGCTTCCAGCACGGCCGGGTCGACATAGATCATTCGTGGCTGGGAGACGGGCTCAAGATGGTTGGATAGAACGGTCATCGGGGGTTTAGGGTTGTGGGGATGGATCGGTTCAGCGGCCGGCTTGCACGTTGCCTGGTGAGCCACTACCGCGTCCGGGGCCATGGGCTCCAGATTCTGCGAGGCTGGTTCCGTTGGCCATTAGCGGAACCAGCAAGGTCAGAAGCAGCAGGAGATTTTGAAATAGTTTTTTTCTGCTCATAAGTCTCTCCAAGCAACAACGGGTGTTTGTTCACCTATTAGAACGTGCGAAGCGGCCTATTTTTAGCCGTTGGTCTTATAATAAAAAAGTTATTTTTGCGTAAATAGTTTAAAGTAAAGGTTTTATAGGTGAAAAATATTCTCATTTTCTCGTCAGGGCCTTGTGGGCGGCAGTTTTGATCTATTTGGTGCAGATGGCTGGTTGCGTGGACTAGCTCGACTGACTTGTCCCCAACTGCAAAGCAGAATCAGGAGATGCATTGTGACGATAATGCACCGTATTCAGTCAGCATTTGTCGTTACCGCCGCTTTGGCCGGGACCCTGTCGGCCCCATATGCCCGGGCAGACCATGGCCCTCGCCCCGTTCATGCTCCAGACCGCCGTACCGATACCTGGGTGCATACTCGGGGTTTGGATCCGTTCAACAAGTCGTACTTCAAGATCGATTTCGGCGTCTTGATTGACAAGGATGGCGGTTGCTACCGTCATCATTCCAAGCATTGCCGGCTCGACTGCGGCCTTCACAGTTCGTATGTGCACATGCGGTATCGCCGCGGTCAACGCCACCGACACCTACACGGGCGTCATGGTGGCTACTGGAAGAAAATCTGGGTCCAACCGGTGTACGAGATTCGTTATGGCGACTGTGGTCAGCGGTATCGGATGCTACTGAAAGAAGGGCACTACAGGGGAATATGGCTCCCCCGGCATGGTTGCCGCCGTCGGCATTGCGCCCGGCACAGGGGTTATTGAGATTGAAGACATCAGGAGGCCGTGGGCTAGAGAGTAGCGGGGGCGTGGGGTTGGCGCAGAATGCCAGAGTTGCCCACATATTTTTGCCGCCTATCACCAGCGGTCTTTTTTTACGCGTCGCATAGGTTAGATGAAAGCCGCTATGATACGTGGCCCATGGCCAAGACTCGTGAAATCAAGGGGCGGATTAAGGCTGTTGCTAATATTGAACGCATCACCAAGACGATGCAGATGATTGCAACGGCTCGCTTCCAGGCGATGCAGCGTAAAGCGACATCTGCTCAGAGCTACACTCGCAAAATTAGTGAGGTTGTCAGCGAGTTGGCCGCAGCGCTGGCCGGTGAGCAGGTATCCAGTCCGTTGCTGAGTTCGCCGCAGCCGAAGGCCGGTCGGCACCTGGTTCTGGCGATAACCTCTAATCGTGGCCTGTGCGGTGGATACAATGCCAATGTGCTTCGCACCGCCATGGATCTGATCCAGCAGTACCCACCGGACCAGACATCGGTAGAGGTGGTTGGCAAGAAGGGGGCGGGGTTTTTCCAGTTCGTGCGACGTACTGTGGACGCGTTCCACGATGACTTTGATGATTCTCCAACATTCGAGCAGGTCAACCGTCTTGCTGAGCGTTACATGCAGTCGTTTGCTCAGGGCAATTTAGATACCGTGCATGTGGTATCGATGGCGTTCAAGACCATGTCCAGGCAGGAACCAGTGGCGTTGCAATTACTGCCATTGCAGTTGCCAACTTCCCCCCATAGCCCGGCAGTCACAGCGGTGTACGAATTTTCACCGGACGTGCAGTCACTGATGGATGAACTGCTGCCTAAGTCCGTTCGGACGCGACTCTACCAATGCTTCAATGAGGCTCTGGTCAGCGAGCAGTTGGCTCGGATGGTGGCGATGAAGGCGGCGACTGATGCCGCTGGCAAGATGGGAAAAACACTAAATCGCCAGTACAACCGTGCCCGCCAGACCGCGATTACAACTGAACTGTCGGAGATTATTGGTGGGGCTGCGGCACTGGCTTAGCCTCTGTGCTTCAATCCGATGGGGAGGGCACTTGGACGGCATTCGACCTGCGGGTGGAGTGTGCCCGCAACTTTGGATTGCTTCCTGTCGGGTTTGACATTAATTAGGGTTGGCTCTATTTTACCCCTTGCGGCCGTGACCGAACCAAGTCCGAGTGGGGCGCCCGGATATGGCCCAGCAGAAGAACCCCAACCCATGGCGATACGCCCACATGGGGCTCGAATTTTCGGGTGCCGTTCTCGTGCTAACCTTAGTTGGATGGTACGTGGACCGGCAGTATGGCACCCGCCCGTGGGGAGCTATCATCGGTGCGACGCTAGGGTTTTCTGGAGGGATGTACCTGTTTATCAAGGAAGCACTCAAGGCCGTTCGTAGCGGCAACAGTGACAAACCCACATGAACGCCTCCCAACCTCTATATGGTTTTCCTGCCGGTCGCAGTGCCGCCACCTTGATTGCGGTCGCAGTGGTGGGCGCAGTGGTGATTGGTTCGGTCCTATTGGGTATGGGGGCTTCCGAGCACTTGGGGCCATCTCTTGGGGCAGCCGGGATCTGTTTGGCCGGCGTATTGCTTGCATTGGAGTTGGTGCGTCGCGCCAGTCGGGTTTCAGCCGATCGCGTTGCAGTGGCCATGCTGGTTGGGGTGGGGGTGCGGCTTGTGATCTGCGGTGGTGGGGCTTGGCTCCTAATCAGCGTGTTTGATTTGGCGGTCCGTGCAACGGCACTTTGGATGATGGGTTGGTACTTGCTGATGCTGCTGATCGAACTTCGCCTGTTCATCCGATGCTTTCAGGCGGCAATACCACTGGAGGCTAGGGTATGAGCGGCATGTGGCCGACTGTACCGGTGGTTGCGGAGGACCTGCTCAGTCATGTCTTGCCTCACAAAATTGCGGGGCTGGATGTCGGTGGGCTTGCCATCACCAACCAGATGCTGATGAGCTTTCTGGCGGCGATCTTGGTGGTAGGAGTCTTCGGGTACGTGGCCATACGGGTGCGCACCCATGGCAGCGGTGTCGACGCGTACGTCACTCGTGGCCGGTTCGCCCAGTTATTTGAAGTCATTATAATTTATCTGCGCCGGAATGTGGCCCAACCGAGTCTGCAGCACCTGACCGACAAGTACATCTATTACGTGTGGTCTGTGTTTTTCTTTATTCTTTTCATTAACCTGCTGGGCATATTGCCAATCGGACCGCTGTTGGTCTGGATCACTGGCAATGAGCATTTGGCGCACATGGGTGGCAATGCCAACACCAATCTTTCGATGACAGCGGCAATGGCTACATTGTCGTTTCTGATGATCGTTGGTGTTGGTATCAAGGAACAAGGGATGAAGTCCTTTGCCCATTTCGCTCCAATTCCCATCTGGCCAATCATGAATGGTGCTTCGATCGCGATGCTCCCACTGGCATTGTTTCTTGTGGTACTGGAAGCTGCTGGGCTGATCATCAAGTGCGTGGTCTTGGCTATGCGACTATTCGGAACAATGCTGGCGGGCCACTTGGTGATTGCGGCTCTAATCGGCATGATCCTGGCTTCGGGCAGTTGGCTTGTCGGTGGTGCGGTGATGGTCGGGGGATTGTTGATCTCACTACTTGAGTTGTTCATTATTTTCCTACAAGCTTTTATCTTTACATTCCTGACCGTTTTGTTCATTTCCGCGGGGGCGGTTCATGAACATGAGGAGCATGAAAAAGACCACGCCTCGGTGCCGGACGGGCTGGTCCCGGAGGGATGAATTGATCCAAGCATGCCTGGGGTAACCGACGCCCGGGCCCGGACCAAACGCAACCGTCGGGCGATTGAATTGACGTAAGTGTACGCAGGAGTCAAACCATGTTGGAAACGGTTTTCGTCGCACTGGCACAGGCTGGAATTGGCACTGGAAACGGGCTGGCACTGCTCGGGATCGGGATCGGTTTCGGGCTAACTGTGATTGGTGCCGGTGTTGGGATCGGCAATATTGGCAATGGGGCGGTCAGTGGGATTGCCCGCCAGCCGGAAGCCACCGGCTCGATTGTCACGAACATGATCATCGCCGCAGCGCTGATCGAAGGCCTTGCCGTTATTTCAATGGTATTACTGGCCTTCGTGCTGGCGCCGCAATGAGCCCTCGCATGGCTGGCCGACCGATTGCGGACGGCCGAGGTCTAGATCACGGGAGGTGTTATGCCATGAATTCAACCCTTGTCCATACGCTGGCGGTCACGCTTGTATTGTGGTGTGGTGCAGCGGGTGTAATGCCTGCCGGATCAATGACCATAGCCGCCGGCGGCGATGGTATTCACGAAGTCGAGCACGCTAGTGAATCCCACGAGCCCGTTCACGAAGAAGGCGGTTCGCTTCTGAGCATCCAAAAAAGCGCTTATTTCTGGCAGATTCTTCTTTTTCTAATCCTATTTGCTGTGTTGGCAAAATTTGTTTGGCCGCCGATCCTGCGGGGCCTGCGAGACCGTGAGAATAAGATTCGCGATGATCTCCAGCGGGCCGAGGACGCTGCAAATCAAGCAGTGGCCACGCTTGAGAAGTACAAACAGCAGATTGCCGATGCACACAAGCAAGCTCAACAACTGATTGGCCAGAGCCGTAGTGAGGCGGAAAAGGTAGCGTCGCGGTTGCGAGCCGATGCCGAGGCGGAGATCCATCGCCTACGTGATCGAACTGGCAGCGAGATTGCCGCAGCTAAAGAGCAGGCGCTTTCAGAACTCTACGCCCAGACTGCAGTGTTGGCTACGGAGGTTGCCGGCCAGATCCTTCGACGGGAAATCAATCCTGGTGACCAGCAGGATCTCGTGCAGGAATCCCTGAATCAGCTTCCAGGCTTGAGTCACAATTGACCAGCAACCACCGCGCGTTTAGTGGAACCGACCGATGAGTCATGACCCCGCCACAACCCATGATTCGGTGAGCACAATATATGCTGAGGCATTGTACGAGTTGGCGGTGGAACAGGGCCAACTCGACGTGATCACCGATGAAGCAACGCAGTTGGCCGAACTGCTTGACCGCGAGCCAGACTTGCACCGGCTACTGGCCAGCCGTGTCATCAGCACTGCTGATAGACATGGGGTCATCGAACGCCTTTTTTTCGATCGCTATCACAACGTGTTTTATCGATTTCTCCAAGTGGTCGGCACCAAGGGCCGTTTGGGGATTTTGCGATCAATACTCGAAGCCTTTGCAGTATTGCTGGATGAGCGACGTGGCGTGGTTAAGGTTGATGCCTACGTGGCCGCACCGCTGGAGACAGCCGTAGCCGGTCGGGTGGCCGATACTCTCGGCGTGGCACTTGATGGCAAGACAGTCGAGCTTCGCCAGCATGTGGACTCCGAGTTGATCGGTGGCCTGAAAATTCAGATTGGCGATCAGTTGATTGATGGCAGCGTTGCGAATCAACTGAAGTTACTGCAACGGAACCTGATCGCAGTTGGCCACGAACGCGCCTGTTCAGGTGCTGCGATCTAACAATCAATACATGCGGATTAAGACGTCGTTGAACCAGAGAGCCCAGCCATGAAAATTGATACCGACGAAATCACCAGCATCATCAAGCAGGAGGTAGATCGGTTTGCCACCGAGTTGGAGATCACACAGACTGGCACCGTAGTTGAGATCGGTGACGGGATCGCACGGATCTATGGCCTGTCTCAGGCCATGGCTGGTGAGATGCTCGAGTTTCAGACTACAGACAGCGCCCAATCCGTGCGGGGCCAAGTGATGAACCTTGAGCAGGACATCGTGGGCGCGGTTATTTTCGGTGATTACCTTCAGGTCAAGGAAGGCACAACGGTTCGATCCACGGGTGAACTGCTTTCCGTGCCGGTAGGGGATGGGATGCTGGGCCGGGTAGTCAACGCCCTTGGAGAACCAATCGACGGTCGAGGTCCGATCCAGGCAGCAGAACCGCGAAAAGTGGACATCATTGCTCCAGGCATTGCCGATCGCCAGCCGGTCCACCAGCCCATGCAGACCGGTATTGCCGCGATTGATTCGATGATTCCGATCGGCCGTGGTCAACGTGAACTGATTATCGGTGATCGAAAAACCGGCAAGACTGCGGTTGCCGTAGATACGATTATCAATCAAAAGAAGTTCTATGGCACCGAGGATGAGATGATCTGCATCTATGTTGCGGTGGGTCAGAAAAATTCGACCGTGGCTAGTGTAGTCGATGCATTGCGGGAGCATGGCGCAATGGACTACACCATCATTGTCAACGCTTCGGCTGCCGAGTCGGCACCGATGCAATATATCGCGCCCTACAGTGGATGTGCGATGGGCGAGCATTTCATGTGGCAGGGCAAGCATGCGCTGTGCATATACGACGACCTGACCAAGCAGGCGACTGCCTATCGACAGTTGTCGCTGTTGCTTCGTCGCCCGCCGGGTCGCGAAGCCTATCCCGGGGACGTTTTTTATCTACACTCGCGTTTGCTTGAGCGGGCAACTAAGCTGTCGGATGACAACGGGGCCGGGTCATTGACGGCGTTGCCGGTCATTGAGACCCAGGAAGGCGATGTTTCGGCGTACATTCCCACCAACGTGATTTCGATTACAGACGGACAGATCTACCTAGAACCCGAATTATTTTTCGCGGGGGTGCGTCCGGCGATCAATGTCGGCCTCTCAGTCAGCCGTGTCGGGGGCAATGCGCAGATTAAGGCGATGAAACAAACGGCAGGATCGCTGCGGCTGGATCTTGCTGCGTTCCGTGAGTTGGAGGCGTTCGCACAACTCGGCACCGATTTGGATAAGGCAACTCAGGCACAGTTGGACCGTGGTGCTCGCATGGTGGAGATTCTCAAGCAGGATCAGTACGTGCCCATGGACGTGATCGACCAGGTAATCCTGATCTCTGCCGGTTCCAATGGGATACTGGATGATTTGGAATTAGAACAGGTGGCGCCGTTCAATGCTCGGTTGATTGAGCATTTTGCCGGACCTGCTGCTAGCGTACGAGAAGAACTGGTTCAGCAAAAGGCTATTTCTGACGAACTTACGGGGAAACTGAAACAGGCGATGGCTGAATTTCGGTCGGGATGGACGGGTTGATCTGATTGTTGGTTATGGGCGTGGTAGTTGCACGGTGAGTAAGGTGAGTGGGGACAATGTGAGAATTCAGTATGGAGCAATTAGTGGTAAGCAATCAAGCTCGGCTCAACTTAGGTGACAAGACGGTGGAATTGCCAGTGGTGGTCGGCTCGGAGAATGAGCGGGCCGTAGATGTCACACGCCTTCGTGATCAGACGGGTTATATCACACTCGACGAAGGCTACCGCAACACTGGTTCGTGCTCTTCGGGAATCACATTTATCGACGGGGAGAAGGGGATTCTCCGCTACCGCGGCATTCCCATCCAGGAGATCGCAGAGTGTTCCAGTTTTGTTGAGGCTTCATGGTTGCTGATCTACGGCGAGTTGCCTACGACTTCAGAACTGGAATATTTCCAGAAACTGCTGCGGAAGCATCAGATGATTCATGAGGGTTTGCGCGTTGCCTTTGATGGATTCCCATCAACTGGATATCCGATGGCCATTCTTTCCGCCATGATTAATGCGCTGTCTTGCTACCACCCGGATGTAATGCAGATGGAGGACGAGGCCAGCTTTGCCTCGGCAGCGGCTAGGCTGATGAGCAAGGTTCGCACGATTGCGGCGGTTGCATACAAGACGTCCATCGGGCAGCCGATCATCTACCCGAAGCCTGATTTCGACTATTGTTCAAACTTCTTGCACATGATGTTCAGTTTGCCCTACGCTGAGCACGAGCCAGATCCGGATGTTGTGCAGGCGATGAACCTGATCCTGATCCTGCATGCCGATCATGAGCAGAACTGTTCAACCTCGACGGTGCGTATGGTGGGATCCAGTGGCGCCAACTTGTTTGCAAGTTGTGCGGCGGGTGTTTGTGCCTTGTGGGGCCCCTTGCATGGCGGGGCCAACGTAAGGGTGATTCGCCAACTTGACGAGATTCATCATAGCGGTACATCGGTCAAGGACTACATTGACAATCTCAAGAAAACCAAGGACAAGCTTTTCGGATTTGGTCATGGGGTGTACAAGAATTTTGACCCCCGTGCCACGATTCTCAAGAAAGCTTCGGACAAAGTGCTGTCCAAGTTGGGTGTCGACGATCCCTTACTGGACCTCGCCCGCCGGTTGGAGGAGGTCGCCCTTAGTGACGACTACTTTGTTTCGCGCAAGCTATATCCGAATATTGATTTCTATTCGGGCATTATTATGCGAGCGATGGGCATACCTTCGAATATGTTCACGGTAATGTTTGCTATTGGTCGCATGCCCGGCTGGATTGCGCATTGGAAGGAAGTTCAGGATGGTGGCAGTCGGATCTACCGTCCACGTCAAGTCTATACCGGTTTAGCCGAACGCCAGTATGTTCCTATCACAAGTCGCGGCTGAAGTATTCAGTCACAGTGGTTAAAGTACAGAGGTGAAACCTCAGTGTTTTGCTTGTGAACTTATTGAATACTCGCAGCAGGCGGTGGAGGGATATGCGTGAGGTTGCCCTAGGCTCGTAACAAGGCATATGAGATCCAGGCGTTGTATGTGCCGTAGATCAAAAGGGACAAGCAGACGGCAATCAAGGCCAGTCGATGGTGGCGTCCGAGTTGCTGTGCCCCGGCAATTAAGGCGAGGGTAATTCCTGTAGCCAACACTATTCCCCATGGTTCGTCATAGCGCAACCAATGATGGATCAGTGTCATTGGGACACGTGCAGGAAGCCCCGGCGCTAGCTTGATCCAATGCCAGCAGTAATTGTTCCAGCTATAGTCGATCCACAGCAACCATGAGCAAGGGCTGTAGGTACAAGTCAGGGTACAAATCAGAACCGTTGCTGGATGCGGTCGATGCTGCCACCACGCCCTTATCCGTTGCAGATTTTCCGGGTCGAACGGTTGGCCGCATTCAGGACAGCGGTATTCATTCAGCCCGGTTAGATCGTAGCTGCACTTAGGGCATCGCAGTCCGGCGAGCGGCAGGCGCCGGGCCGTCGAACCAGACGATTGATGGATACGTTTAGTGCGAAACATCTTAGGTTGAGAGGTTCTAGTTGTTTGTTCTGGCGTCGTTTCAGTTGTAGCATGACAGCGGCAAGTACAATGGAGTAGTCACGGTGATGTCCAACAATGGATTATTCTCGTGGTTTGGATTTGTTTCTCGATATACGCATTGGCTGCATACCCAGTGGCCGGCTGGCGGGGTGGAAAAACTACCTGAGGTACGCGATGACGGGTCCACAAACGTGCCAGGGCTGTATGTCGCCGGAGATCTGGCGGGGATTCCGCTGCTGAAGTTCTCGGCGGACTCGGGTGCTAGGGTGGTGCAGGCAATTCTAAACGATCCACAGTTTACCATCCGTCCGGATTCTGACCCGGATCTACTGGACTTGGCCGTTATTGGTGGTGGTGTTTCCGGGTTCAGTGCCGCGGTTGAGGCGCAAAAAGCGGGGCTGGACTTTAAGATTTTTGAATCAACCACACCGTTCTCCACAATTGTGAACTTGCCCAAGGCCAAGCCGATCTTTACCTATCCCACGCAGATGACACCCGTCGGTCAACTGAGATTTCACGAGAAATCCTCAATCAAGGAGGGGCTCTTAGAGGATCTCAAGGACCAGACTTTGGACCAAGGCATCGAACCGGTGATGATCGGGTGCGTCGGAGGGGAAAATTCTTGGAACTGATGATGCAGTCCGGCGGGCTGGTGCGTGCCCAGCGTGTCATTGTCGCCATCGGTCGCCCGGGGAATTTTCGAAAGCTTGGTGTCGAAGGCGAGGACCGGGATAAGATCTACAACCGCCTGCACGACCCGACCGAATTCTGTAATTGCCATGTCATGGTGGTTGGGGGTGGTGACAGTGCCTTGGAGACCGCAATTGCCTTGGTAACCTGTGGTGCTCACGTGACGCTTTCATACCGCAAGGGTGAGTTCAGCCGTCCAAAGCCAGAGAACGTGGTTACGCTGAATAGCTTGGTAGTTGATCCCACGGTGAGCGGCCATCTGGAGCAGTTCACGCGTGACCGGATTGCTCCGACGCTTGGTGATGACAGTTCTACCAAGAGCCATTTTGGACAGTTACGCCTGATGATGTCCAGCCAACTAAAGAGGATTGGTGACAAGGACGTCGTGGTTACCGATGCCAACGGTCAGGACCAGACGATCGCCAATGACTTTGTGTTCGCCATGACCGGGAGGGAAGCTCCTCTGGATTTTTTTCGGCGCAGCGGCATTCGGATCACCGGAGAATGGGGCCGTCGCAGTGTGCTAGGTTTTATTTCGTTTATGCTCTTCATGCTCTGGGTCTATCACTGGAAGGCCGCCAAGGCCATTCCAGTATTAGGCCCGCTGCTGGATGCCCAGAACCCCGACCCGGCGGTCGCTTTGGCGTGGCTGGAATCTCTCAGTGCCCTTGTCGCACGTTTTCTGAACGATCCCGCGACACTGCTAGGTACCCGAAAAATATCAATGTCGGCCCCGGCATTCTATTACACGCTGGTGTACACTGCGATCGTAATCGTGTTTGGCATCCGTCGCATCCGACGGCGGCGCACACCCTATGTACGATTGTAGACTCTGACACTGATGGCGATTCAATCTCTGCCATTGTTCATATTGCCAGAGATCGTTCTGCCACTGGCGGGTCACAAGGGTTTATTTGGTCCGAAACAGCAGGTGATCAGCTTCGACAACGCAGCACAGGCGCGTTGGCAACTTGTTGGCGAGGTGCTGCAGGCCAAGATCCAATCACAGGTTGGATTCAAAACCGAGCAGCGGCTAGGTGATCAGGATATCGCGGTCACCAATCGTATTACGCCAGGACAGTTGCAGGAGCGTGTTGACCTGCTCGTTGCTGGGATGCCGGATCTGCCTCCGGCGGTACTCAACTGGAATCGCGAAGTTCACCTCAAGCGGCCCGGGATCGTGGTGGAAGATCGTTCCGGCAGCGGCCGTATCGCAGTCGATATTCGCGGTAAGCGGCTCTACCTGACCGACCTGACCCAAGTGCCGACTTGGCGTGGGCATCTCGGCGATGCCCTGTTCTCCGTGGCATCCTATGGAAATGGGCGTGAATATTGGCGGGCGTACGGTTTCGTTCTCGCTTGGCCACTGATGGTCTATAACTGGTTTACAGATGAGCCGCTTTGGTTCTGGCTTGTCATCGGTTTTTTTCAGACTTTTGTCATCATTCCACTCTTGATCTATCGGTTTGGAAAGGGCGCATATTGTGGTTGGATCTGTTCCTGTGGTGCAATGGCGGAAACGCTCGGCGATGCCCATCGCCACAAGATGCCCCATGGCCCGGTCTGGAATCAGCTGAACATGATTGGGCAGGTAGTGCTACTGTTTGCGGTGGTGCTAATGGCCCTGCGCATCGGGGGTTGGCTGGGTATTGGTTGGGCTACATCTCTATTCGAGATCGGTTTCACAAAGATTCCGATCCTTAATTTTCAGTGGTTTATTGACGTGTTGTTGGCGGGGATCCTGGGTTATGGCCTGTGCTTTCGGTACTCTGGACGGATGTGGTGCCGGTTCGCTTGCCCGCTGGCGGCATTGATGCACCTGTATACTCGGTTTTCTCGGTTCGGCATCATCTCTGAAAAGAAAAAGTGTATCTCCTGCAACGTGTGTACGAGCGTTTGTCATCAGGGGATCGACATCATGAGCTTTGCCAATAAGGGATGGGCAATGCAGGACCCGCAGTGTGTCCGCTGTAGTGCGTGTGTGCAGAGTTGCCCGCCCGGTGTACTGCAATTCGGCCGCATCGATCGGCAAGGGCATGTGCTGGGTTACGAGGGCTAGTCCGGTACGGGTGGCGGAGGTGCCGCTGACCATTGATGGAAAGTGAGACAAGTATGAATCAGTCGATTCCAATCATCCGATTCGTGGCATTTTTCGCCACGACGCCCGATGACCGGCCGGCGCCTATCGGCCAGGGCCACATCACTTCGACGCGGCAATTGCTGACCTGAGAGCCCACCATGCTCAGAGCTTTGATCCAACAGATTATTTTCGTGGAATACGCTCATCCCTGCGCTATGTTTTTCTGCAGGCGGCGATCGAGAAATTCGATTTGTCTCAAGGGGGTGAAGCAGAAACTATGAGCACGGTGCCGGTCTACGAAGATCATATTAGCCTTTGGCAGAATGAATTGACTGCGTGGGTGCCCCAGCAGATATTCGATGCGCATGTGCATCTGGGCCCGCCGGAGATCATGGCACCATTTTCGTCGCACCGGACTCGCGAAGCATTAACAACATTCCGCGGGTTTACCTATGAAGAATCACGATCGTTCTATAAGAAGTTGTACAGCGGCAAACAGATTCTTGGCCAGATCGCTTTTGGATTTCCGTTGCGGGAGGTAGACATCATTTCTGCCAACAACTACATTGCGCAAACGGCTCGTCGTGACCGAAGTGTGTATCCGTTCATTCTTGCCGACCCAAATAATATTGACGGTACGATCGATCAGTGGCGTTATTGGGCCGATGCAGGCGTACGATTCGTCGGTGTCAAACCCTATTTTGATCTGTTGGGCATCAATAGGCCAAACAGCGTATTTCACTGCCGAGACATTGATTTTACGCCCGTATCACTTCTGGAATTCATGGAAAAAGAAAAGCTTGTGCTGATGCTGCACACGTCCAGTATAGGTGGCGGCGATCCGGCCGTCCGCGGGTTTGTCGCGATGGTTGCAATGACCTATCCCCACATCCGCATCCTTCTGGCGCACATGGGTCGCTACACCGAACCGAGTCAGTTCCAGCGGTTGCTGCAATCGCCGGTGCTGGACCTGCCCAACGTATTCCTGGAGATGTCGTCGGCGTCAAGTTGGAATGTTTATGCTGCTATCCTTCGCCGTCGGGAACTCCATAACAAACTATTGTTTGGTTCTGACGTGCCATTCGGCTTGATTACCGGCGTCGAGCATTTTTCAGATACACATGGACCGGTGTTTATTACCCGGCATGACTACGCGTGGTCCGATCCTGATCTACAAATGCAGTTCTATGCTCGGAGGCAGGGCCTGACATACAACACCTACCACGTCATCAGCGCCTTGAAGCGGGCCATGGACGAATTAAATATGGGATCTGATGCGCAGGACGATCTCAAGCATCGCATCTTTAGCCGAAATGTTTTAGATCGCGTATTGAGCAGCATGGGATCGGATGCCTGAGTGCCTGTGCCGCTCGACGGTGTCTTTGTTGGCTTGCGCCCAGACAGATTTTTATCAAGGGAATGATTTCATGCTGATTACTGACGATGAAGGCGATGATGTCCCGGGTACGCTCGTCTTTGTTAGCGTTCGTGGCGACTAATAACAAGAAGATCTTCAGAAAAGAAATTCGTATCGATTGAAAGTTGATGTGAAGATGCGATTGATCGCGTTAGAATCCGATCAATTCTCACCTTGCTGGAAGAGGGTTTGTTTTTTAGTTTAAGTTTGGGTTTTTCACGCGAATCATTTTGAATGTAATTGGTTCTGGAAGATCCACAGTAATAAACATCGTGTCATTTCCTTGAAGCTTGTGTCGGATTTGTAGAGCACCTTCTTGGCCGTTCCCAGTCACAAAAAGGAGGCTGAGGATTGCCTCTATTTTCTCAAACCTCCATTTCCCAATACTGCTATCACCGGCACTGCCGGCCGACATATGGAAAATTTCGCCCGATTTCGGGTTGCGTCCCATGAGCGACACAGATTCTTTTTCGGTATCTCGGGTTGTAATTTCAACCACTCTGTCTTTAAATCTCCAGGAGTAGGTGCTCTTGATTTTGGCGCCATTGGTGTCCGCATCCACCCAAATACCAATGAGGCGGTTCCATCCGGAGTCACGTAGAACTTCCCCCAAGTTTCTGTGGTCATCTGCTTCATGAGCAAAAGTTATGCCAAGAGGCAATAAGGAAGCAGTGCATAGCAGAAGAATAGAAGGTCGTAGCCGCCGTGATTTGGTCTGGTTTGATAGGTTGAATGTAGTCATTGTTTCAGTCGTCTTCTAGTGAATTCCTATCCATTCTGTAATCAAGCGAGCTTAGCCAAGGAACAGATGAATTTACACAAATTTATTAAATAAAATTTGAGAATTAGTTGATTGCATGTCATCGCTTTCATAAATCATGATTCCTGATTGAAAACTAATTTCCATGAAAATTATTCTTGTTCTCAATGTAGATTTATGATAGTGACTGTCGTCACCTCTATCCCGGTGCACCTGATGGGGCAATGGGCCTTAATTTTCACAATCACGTCTACAGGACCTATTTCTTTGTGATATACGACATCTTCTCCGTCAAAAACTGGCCGTGATTTTACTAGATCTCTATCCAATCAGACTCATTTTGAATGAATCATATTTAGGTTGCAGCTATATTCAGAATAACAATTCGATGTGATGTGAAATAATGAATAGGGGCAATACCTCCTCCAGGACTCGAACCTGGAACCTGCGGATTAAGAATCCGATGCTCTGCCGATTGAGCTAAGGAGGCGGCATCCGCTGAAAATTTTCCAGCCACATTCGTGTGGGCGCATCCAGCGATTCCGGAATTCTAAGGCCGCTACTGGGGCTGTCAAGACGGTGGCTTTGCGGGTATTTGTGGCGGAACCTATCATCATACATATGAGAGATTTGCAATGTTCATTTCTGGCAATGGCGTTGTGGCTTGTGGTGATGATGGTGGTGGAGGCTCAGGCGCAGGAGGTGTACGAACTGGATCAGGGGCAGTGGCGAAAGCAGAAGGTTTATGATCCAGGGTCCCCAGAGGGCCAACTTCAGTTCGTCCGCAAGCGACTGGCTGAAGGCAAGGGCGACTTGGCAGAAGAAATCGTCGAGCAGTGGATCAAGGACCACCCGCACAGTCCACTTCAGGCTGAGGCCAGACTACTGCTCGGAGATGCCAAAGTTTCCCAGAAACGCTTTTACAAAGCCCTGTTCGACTACGAGTATGTCATTCGTGCCTACTCCGCTACGGAACAATTCCATACTGCCTTGGAGCGGGAGTTCGAGATCGCTCGTCTCTTCATCAACGGCCTGAGGCGTCTCTTTCTGGGAAGGCGCATGCTTCCAGCTGCGGGCGAAGGCGAGGAACTGCTGATTCGGATCCAGGAGCGTGCTCCGGGTAGTGAAATAGGTGAACGTGCAAGCCTGTTTCTGGGCGATTATTACTTTGATGCTGGCGAGATGGCCAATGCAGCGGATGCATACGATCTGTTCCTGATCAACTATCCCGACGCCCTTAACCGTGAATGGGCGATGCTTCGGTTGATTCAGTCCAACCTGGCATGCTTTGCGGGTCCTGGCTTCGATCCTACTGGACTGATTGATGCCCGGACCCGCCTGCACCAGTACGTTCAGGCGTATCCTGCCGCTGCCGAGCGCATCGACGCCATGGCGATAGACGTCCGTATTGAGCAATCCTTGGCGATGAAGCAACTAGTTACCGCTCGCTGGTATCAGATCCGCGGCGAGAACATAAGTGCGGCGTATTTGTACAGGCGGTTGATCGAGGCCCATCCGGCGACCCCAGCCGCAGAACAGGCGGTCCAGCGGCTGGTGGCCCTGCCTGTGCCGGTTAAGGCTAAGACGATTGCTGCCCTGGCAGACAAGAATTTCCAGCTTCGTGAGTCGGCTATGTCGTCAAGTTCGGGGGAATCTATGGTAGAGGTTCCAGTGTCCGAAAATGCGGAAGGGACTGCGTCGAATCTGAATCCGGAGCGATAGTGAACATGCTACGTGCTGTGATACTGTTGGGATTGGGGTGCATTCTTGGCGGTTGTGGATATGCCACCAAGGAACTTTTTCCAGAGCAGTACCAGACGGTTGCGTCCACGATTTTCAACAACCGGACGTTTTACCGCCAGGTGGAATTTGGTCTGGCCGAAGCTGTCAAGAAGCAGATCGAAGCTCGTACGCCCTATAAGATTGTCAATCCTATGCATGCTGACACGATTATTCAGGGAACGATCACGGATATCGACCAGGGGCTGATATCCCGTGTCAATCCCGGTGCGATTCCAGAGCAAGTTGAGATCACGATCAAGGCGGATTTTGAATGGAAGGATCTGCGCACGGGCAAGGTGATCATGAACCGTCGTGGCTTTAGTGCGACAGGTTGGTATGCTCCGACCACCCCAGTCAGTGAGCCATATACCTTGGCCCAACACCAGTTGGTGGAGCAGTTAGCACAGGGGATCGTCTCATCCATGCGATCAGAAGACTGGTAACATATACTTTCTGGTGGCTGACCTTCGATCAGCCCGGTGGGGTATTCGGCCGATATGGACAGTGAGGTGATGGCCTCTCTCCGAATACGCCTACAATACTGCGGTTCGGGCCGATGTGCCAAACGGGTCGGTCACGATGTGAGGACTGCTGATGTCGGACGATAAAGGCCCCAGACCAACCAAGCACGACGCCGATGGCCAGGGATCGGACCGGCGTGGTCCCAAGGGCGAGGACTCCGGCGGGCCGCGCGGTCCCGGCGGCGGCAAAAATCCCAATTTCATGTCTCGCGGCGCCTTGGGTTGGATCCTTCTCGGTGGCTTGGCGATCGCCTTGTTGTTGATGATGAATCACCACAGCCACAGCGCCAAGGAAGTGACCTGGAAGCAGTTCAAGACCCATGCCGAACAGAATGAGATCCTGCTCGATCCGCAGCACGAAATTGTCATGGACGATCGCAGGATTACTGCAACTCTCGTGCACCCGCTCCAAGGGTTCCCAGACCAGGGTCTGGAGACGGAGAACAAGGTCTTTGTCAGTATCAACCCAAAGATCCAGCCCCTGATGATCCACGATCTGGATCAACTCGAGCTGCCCTATCGTATTAAAGCCAGCCGAGATTTTCTCTGGAACATGCTGTTTAGCTGGGGGCCGATCTTACTGATCCTATTTCTGATTTACTTTTTCGTCTTCCGTTCATTGCGTAATGCTGGCGGTGGTCCGGGAATGCTGGGGAACTTTGGTCGGTCACGCCACAAGGTGCTGACAAAAGAGCACTCGAGTAATACTTTGGACGATGTAGCTGGAATTGACGAGGCGAAGGACGAAGTTGCTGAAATCATTGAGTTTCTCAAGAATCCCAAGAAATTCCAACGGTTGGGTGGGCGTGTTCCTCGGGGTGTGTTGCTGATTGGGCCTCCGGGTTGTGGCAAGACGCTCCTAGCTAAGGCGGTTGCCGGAGAGGCGGATGTTCCGTTCTTCTCAATTTCAGGGTCAGATTTTGTGGAGATGTTTGTTGGGGTAGGGGCATCGCGAGTGCGAGACCTGTTCAAGCAGGCCAAAGAATCATCGCCCTGCATTATCTTCCTAGACGAGATTGACGCCGTTGGTCGCCGTCGTGGCAGCGGCTTCTCTTCTGGCGGACACGATGAACGTGAACAGACGCTCAACGCAATTCTGGTGGAGATGGATGGATTTGATTCCTTGGACCAGGTAATCGTGGTGGCATCAACCAATCGTGCGGATGTGCTCGATCCCGCGCTGACGCGTCCGGGCCGCTTCGACCGACAGGTGCATGTGTCGTTACCGGATATAAAGGGTAGGGTTGAGATTTTCAAGGTTCATTCGAAGAAGGTAAAGATGGGCCCGGGCGTAGATCTGGAAAAACTGGCTCGCGGCACACCGATGTTTTCCGGGGCAGACCTTGAAGCAATCATCAATGAAGCGGCGATCAACGCCACAATGGCAACGAAGGATTTTATCGAGCAGGCCGATCTGGAAGAGGCTCGCGACAAGGTACGCTGGGGGCGGGCCCGGAAAAGTCACAAGATCGAGGAAGATGAAAAGAGGGTCATTGCCTACCACGAGGCCGGGCATGCGGTCGCCACCTATTTCGATTCAGACTCTGAGCCATTGCACAAGGTCACCATCATTCCTCGCGGCCCGACGC
Organism: Phycisphaerae bacterium; assembly: GCA_963581115.1. Taxonomy (GTDB): domain Bacteria; phylum Planctomycetota; class Phycisphaerae; order Phycisphaerales; family Phycisphaeraceae; genus CAUZOD01. Next base: position 33,719 of record CAUZOD010000001.1, read on the forward strand.
TTGGAGTGACGTTTATGCTGCCGGAGAAGGACAAGCATATCCACTCCAAGAAGCAACTCTTGGCCATGATGCGTGTCAGTTATGGGGGTCGGATTTCTGAGGAGATGTTCACGGGCGACCAGTACAATGGCACCGGAGGCGACATTCGGATGGCCACCAACATTGCTCGTGCCATGGTGACCGAATATGGCATGTCCGATCGTGTCGGTTTCGTGTATTGTGGCGATGAGGAGGATCGTCAACCTTGGGATTCATCCGATTCCATGAGTGATCAGACGGCACGAATCATCGACGAAGAAATCAAGGCGGTGATTGACCAGACCTTTGCTGAAACCACTCAGCTTCTGGAGAAACATCGCCAGCAGGTTGAGGACTTAGCCCAGGCGCTGCTCCAATATGAGACGTTAAATGCCGAAGAGATCAAGAAGATTATGGCGGGTCAGCCCTTGCACAAGGCCACGGTCAGTGACTTGCTGGAGGCTGAAAAATCTAAAGCCGAGGTGTCACAGCCCAAGCCAATTTCCACCCCAGTGAGTGACCTCGATGACGACGCCCCTAGCGCGATGCCGAGTCCCGCTTGAGATCCGGTCCATATAGTCAGTTACTTCGTCACGAACGGGCAGTACTGTCTGACAGTGCTCTATTTCACTCTGATCGGGTCAGCGGCGCGCAAATTAGCCACGGGCGAGTTGAATACGTTAAAAACCAAGTTCATGGACTGGCAATGTTTCGGCCGCCACTGCTGGTTGTGCCATAGCAGGGGGGGCAAAAAATGAGGTTTACGCGGCAGCCCGCTGTTTTGTCGATCCGCCTTTGCTTGGTTGGGGCGTGGTGGCAGCTACGATCAGTGGGTGTTTGCGCAGCCAACCCAGCCGCAGCAGCCTCAGGGCCACGTAGATACTCCAGAGGTAGCACAGTCCGAGGTAGGTAATTACGATATGTAGCAGAAACTGTGTCATTGAAGGCACCGCCAGTGGATATCGATGGGTCTGGATTCGGACCACAAATTTCGCTGTGGCAACCAGCAATACGAGAATAGATTCCCCTCGCAAATAAATTATAAGACAATTTATATAAACTATTTACAAGCTTATGACAGTTCTGCTCTACGGGGATTGGGCCATGAGCCCATATGCCGGCAGTTGGTGGTGCGCTTCCACAGAAACTGCGGAAAATTGTCAATTGGCCGGATTCCGCAGGCACTCTGGATCGAATTTATTTTTTACCAGGTGACTTGCCGCACGGCGAGGTGGCCAAGTGCTTTAATATGCATCTGTGTATGGATCGACCGGGTAGCTCAGTTGGTAGAGCATCGGCCTTTTAAGCCGCTGGTCCTGGGTTCGAGTCCCAGCCCGGTCATTGGATCACGACGTCGCGTGATGTGGCAATGAATCGCGTAGTTGCGCATTTCTACTTGACTTAAATTCTTCTTTTCTTGCGTGATCTGTTGTTGATTGTTTGCACTGTTTCGCACCGGTTAGCATGCTTGAGTGCACTGACTGCTGTCGAATCTGTTGACACCCCTGGGAATCTCCAGTCGTGCCCCGTAGCCTTCAGGCTCGTGTTGTTCTCTTGGTCAGTATCAGGAAGGCCGTCAAGGGCCGCCTTGACGTCGTGGAGACTGAAGTGAGGAAAGAGGAAAAAACGACTACGGTGAAAATGGGTGAGACATCGAGTCAATCGTGCGATATTGGGAAATTCTCCCTAGATTCCGGAGAGTATGAGGTAAGCGTATTGTTGGATCCATGCGGAAACGTACCAGAGTGTGAGGGCATGGAGCCGCGCTCCAAATCAATTGCTTTTGTTGTTGACTAGTGGTGTGCCGCAATGAGATACGGGTTTACCCAAAAATTCTGGTGCAGCTTTTAAAGTCAATCAGCTTCCTGCCTGGTCATCAAATAACTTTTCAAGAATCTGTTCCCGCCTTTCCCATTCCTTTGGTTCCATACCTTCTGGCTTATTTCTAAGCAATCTGAATATTTAGTTCTTCAGAACCAGTAATTTTCCAGATTGATATTGGCCATTCTGATCCAATCTTTTTGGCATTATGGTATCACAGCATCATCCTATTTAATGATTTGTGTGTTTTTGTTTTAACTGGAAAAAGTGCGAATTACGGATTTGAGTATCTACCGCATACCCAGACCTTTGTATATAAAGAGTGCAAGGGTTGTACTGCCTGTTTGACCCATTTAGATATCAGGTGTGAGTCAAATTAAGCCATTTGAGTAACGGAGAAGAAGTTTGTATTTTCAAGACAGGCTGGATATTTTATCGGGAATGAGGTTTGTCGGCGTAGCTAAGCAAGGGAAGACAATGCTATATGGAAAATTCCAAGAAGGACTAAGAAGATGAGCAATCGTGTCTTGTTGATCTTGTTGAGCGTACTGATTGCGCCCGGTGGTGCGGCGGCCGAGCAGCGGGATTTGGTGTCTGCGGCGCGGGCGCCGGTCTCGATGGTCAAAGGCAAGAAGCTGATTCGCGTGGCTAGCGAGTTATGCAGTCGCTTTCCTGAGGTGATTGGTCCCTCGATGGCGGATGCCGATCTGCCGGCACGGGTTAAGATTTGGCAGCATACCGGGCTGGACGGCATGGTCTTCAGCATGGCCACACACGATTAAAGCAAGCTGGAGCGGAACATGTCCGGCCAGTGGTGGAAGCTAGTGCCGATCACCTATGAAGAACTGAGGCCGGAGATCGAGGCGTTCAAGTCGGTCAAGGATTGGGGGCGGCTCACCGACAATTTTTTATGGGGAGGCGGACCGGGTTCGATCTGGGGCGAAGGCGACCCAGGCATTGCCGAAACACAGGATTGGTTCAACGATGATCACTGGAAGATCATTCTTCCCAATGTCAAACTCCAAGCGCGGATCGCTCGGGAGTTGAAATTCAAAGGCATTATGCTGGACGTGGAGCAGTATCATCATCACGGCCGCGGACCCTGGCGGTTTCCGTTCGACTACCATTATTATGCCGAGTCGGGTTACAAACTCACCGGTGAAGTGGCGCCGCGTCCACTGTCTCAGGTTGCAGACAAGGTGTATCACCGCGCCCAGCAATATGGCCGGGCGATTTGCCAGGTCTACCCCGGCCTGACACTGTTTCTGATTCCCGCGATCTATCGGCCCAACGACCTGACCGACCGGGAAATCCTATTCCCGGCATTTCTGGACGGCTTGGTGGCTGGCTTGGATGACGATTCGCCATTGTTGCTTGGATCGGAACAAACCTATGTTTGTTCACAGTACAGTGACATGGCAATCATCAGAGACGGGACCATCGCACAGATGTGCTCTAGAAGTAGGGACCCTGACCGTCTCCGGCAGAAGCTGAGCTTCGCCGTGGGTATCTGGACCGACGGCGGCCATGGCCGCCGATACAGCGATACCGATGTATCGATCAACCACCGCGATCCCGAACGTCACAAGCATGCGGTGCACAACGCTCTGGCGGCTTCGGATCATTATGGCTGGTTGTATGGTGAAAAATCGTACTATCTGGCCACCGACCCCACACCGTTGACCCGCCGGTATCTGCAAGCCAATACCGATGGCCACTTCTCCCAGGATCTGAACTGGCAGCCCGAGCCCAAATGGGACATGGCGGATTACACGGACCATGATGCGCAGATGGCAGCGGCAGATGCGCGATTCTGGTCCGAGATCGGCGCGGAGGGTTACCGCGTCGCCTTCGAATTTCCGGAATACTGGCATTTCTATTACGACACTGAGGAACGTGGCCGCTCGATTCATTGGAAATACCCGCATGCCGGTTGGCCGAAGATCAGTACCCTCAGATGCTGGCAGTCACAATCAATCAAGGCCAATGGGGAGGGTGTTTGCCGCGTGAAATTCGATGCCCCCGTAGACTTGAACCCTCGAACACAACAGATCTTCCTGGCCTTCGGTGGTTTTCCTGCGGATCATCACGACTCGTGGACGGTCGTCCGGCTCAACGGCAAGGGCTATCCAATCAAAAACCTTTTAGATGTGTCCGACAGGATCAGGCCTGGGGTAAGCAATTTTCTTGCGGTTGAGTTGATCAACAAAACTGGCCCTGGTGGTCCGCTGGGCCACGTCAAGCTGCTGGTGCGCAATCGCAAGAAACAGGAAAACTGACATGCCGAAAAAATTTCAGGTGGGCCATTCAAATCTATTAAATTCTGGCACGACGATTTGGCAAGGATCCTGAAATTGATGCTGTTAGATATAACTTTAGAGATACCGACCTCGAAACAACTCGACAGGAGGTCATACAAGCAGCGATGAAAGCCTTTGGTTCGTCAAACGCAATCACCGCTTCAACTGGCACCGTTATTTGGAAGGACGTATCTGCTTATGGTATTAAAATTGATGACACACGATACTCTGTATCAAAACCGTGCAAATAAGTTTGGTATTCGTCACTTCGTGTTGCACGGGATGTCCTGCTTGTTCAGGTAGCCAAACATGTCATTCTTGCCATAACTGGACTCAGGTGGTCCGCAAACGCAAGAAATGCGTTTAGATAAAGTACCCTTGGGATTCCCATTCCCTAGAGACATCAAATGTTCTTTCGTGTTTGCGCAAGGCGCCGCCCAACAGATCCTTGTCTGGCAGCCCGCATCTAGCACGGCCTGAATGTGACCGGCAACTGCTAGAAATACGCTCCCGGCAACCACCACACGGCCCCCTGCACGGCCTGCGATTCACCGCCATCGGTGCGCCTGAATATGTAGCCATCACACACCTCCGCGACGAGGGGCTGCTGATATCCTGTGACGGCGGGGGCGGGTTAGATCAGGATGTCATGCGGAGCGACGCACTACTAGACTACAGAGGAGAAACAGCAATGCCACCACAGCAGGTTCGGGAACTGGCCTAGCCAGTGCGTCGCGACTTCACGCGATCAGCGTGTCGCGAAGAGATGATAGTTCCGCCGCAGTTACACCCGCGTCGAGCAGGTAGGCTTCGACCTGCTGGTGCACCGTACCGTCAGGCGCGTGCGCGCGGAGGGCGGTGAGCAGGCTTTGAAATTCGTCCGAATACCGGGAACGAATCCCCCAGATGGAGAACGAGGTCAGTTCGTAGTCGCGGGCCAGGTGCTCGACCTTCTTGCCCAGCAACGCCCCGAGCATGAAGGCCACGGTGCCGGCACGATCCGCGCCGCCGAAACAGTGGATGAACACCGGATGATTTTCCGGATCGGCAAGCACGACAAAGACCTGTCGATATTGCTCCGGCTGTCCCGCTTCAGCGATGTGCGCGTAGGGCAGAACAGGCGCACTGACCCAGCGGACCTTGCCGGGATCCAGTACTGGTCCGGTCGTCTCATCCGCGGCCCGGAGGTCGAGATCAGTCTTGATTCGAAGGTCGTCTTCGAGGATACGCCGGCCCGCTTCGGTAATGGTGAGGCGTGGGTGCATTTCGGAACCGCGGTAGATGTGCCCCTGGCTCACGACATTGCCACTCGGTAGCGGCCAACCCCCGATGTCGCGAACGTTGGAAATGCTGGGCACCGAGATCCAACGCGGGGTTGCGGCATGCGTGGTGAAGGACCACGTCGGCGACGTTGCCGCGACCTCGTCGTCGGCTCGGGCCGTTACGGTCCAGTAGTAGGTCGTGCCGATGTGGAGATGAAATACTTCGGCTCGCGGTTGCCGGATCCCGCGCAGGGTGCGGGTGTGCCGCATGTCCTTGTGTTCGGACAGGCTCAGGTCGAAGAAGACGTCGTCCTCGTCATCGCCTTCTGCTTCCCAGGAGAAGAAAACGGGTTGCGCGTGGGTCCGATCTTCGCCGACCTCTTCCAGTCCGTCCCAGGCGATCGGGCCGAGTGTCGGCAGGAATTCGGATTCCGTGTCTTCCGGCCAGGAGAATTTTTGGAGAGGTCGGCTGGTTGAGGCGTTGGCGGGTTCTGTTAGATGTATCTCTATTTCTATTCTACGTCCTTTACTTCGATCTGCTCATGTCTGATTGCTCGGGTTGTCCCGGAGTTTTCGTCGATGTCGGCCACGATGTAATCGACACGCAAATCCTCTTGGGCCACATCGATATGTACCGGTCGCATATACAAGAACCGTTCGATGATGGCGGTCTTATCGACGCCGCAGATAGAATCATATGCGCCGGTCATCCCCACATCGGTGACATAGCCCGTGCCCTCGGGAAGCACCCGCGCGTCGCGCGTGGGCACGTGGGTGTGCGTTCCCAGTACCAGCGACGCGCGACCATCGAGAAACCATCCCATGGCCTGTTTTTCGCTGGTGGCTTCGGCGTGCATGTCGAGCACAACGACCTTCACGCTCGCGGGCAATGAATCCAGCAACCGATCCACCGTACGAAAAGGACAATCCAACGCCGGCAAAAATGCCCGGCCTTGTACATTGATGACTGCCACCCGGCCGTCGGTGCCGGGCACGAGTGCACTGCCCACACCGGGCGCGCCTTGGGGATAATTTGCGGGGCGCACTATATTGTTCTTGTCATCCAGTTGGCCGATGCCATCTGCCTTGTCCCAAACATGGTTTCCGGTGGTAAAAAACTGGATCCCCGATTGTTCCATCTCCGCCAATCCACTCGCGTCGATACCCGCACTACCGGCAGAATTCTCGGCGTTGGCGATCAGGAGATCGGGAGTGTGGGCGCGGCGGATCTGTGGTATCGCTTTTGCCAGCGCCTGCCGCCCGGGCTTGCCTACGACGTCACCAATGAATGCAATGATCATGGCGCCTCCTTGACCCGGTCTCTATCGTTCTAGTTCATTCGCTTGTCGGGCTGTGACATGATACGGCATGTCCACGGGCACCGGTCCGGAAGCTGAACGCGATCATGTTCAGATGCTCCGCGATGCCTGGTGGCAAGAAGCTGATCCGCATCGCCTCGGAAGCCAACAGCCAGATTGACGTTTGCTTGGCTCATCCTTCACCGTACGGTCTGCCCTCCGGCCTGGGGTAGGTGTCCTGGCAGCCGTGGGGGCGCCGCAGCACGTATTTCAGCCAACTGTTCGCGGGCGCCTGCGCGAACAACCGATCGTAGAGCCCGTCACCCACGAAGCTGTTGGAGATCTCTCCGGGGCAGAAGGTAAAAACGATTGTCCGGCGGACCTTATCACTCGCGTTGAACGAGCCGTGGTGCATGTCGTGAGTGAACAGCAGGACTGACCCGGCCTTCATCGGGAGCGCACATTTCATGTTGTCGCTGGCGCCATTGCCCGGGAGGGGATAGTTTGCCTTGTGGCTGCCCGGCACGACCTCGAGCGCGCCTTCGCCGGGGCCGATGTCCTTCATGGCGTAGAAAACCTGAAATAGATTGTGGTGGATTCGTCCGTTGAAGTGGTAAAAGTTACAGGTGCGCGACGGCGTGTGATTCGAGTGAAATCCGGTGTGACCGCCTTCCCATTTGAATGTAGCCCACGTCGATTTCAGGCGCGCAGTGGCCACCATGGCATCGATATAAGGAAGCACTCGCGGGTTCACGACCAGGTCGAGCAAGGCCTGCTCTTGATTGAGGATGTCCTCGATCAGGATGGCGGGATTCTGCGGCTGCTCCCGCTCGAGGCGCTGCTTGGCAACCTCCTCCCATTCGTCGAGCCGTTCATTGAGCCGACAAAGGTAATTGGGATCAATCACATCTTCGATGAGGATGTATCCGTTCACGTCGTATCGGTAGAGTTCCTCAGGCGTCATGGCAGAGGCCCCTCTGAATGAATCGCATAGGCTTTATCTATATGTTAGCTGAAATGGCCGGGTTGAGGACTAAGTGCGTAACGCGGACTTCGATATCCTGAACGTTCTGGAGACGGTGACGGACATCAACATGAAGGTCAGCAACGATGAGATCAACGAGGTCTGTGACAAGTACGACGACGTCAAAATTCTCTAAACGATCTCCGGCATGATCCAGGTAAGCGTGTCCCGGCCACCGGCCAACACCTTAAGATCGTTCATGAGCCGACTCGCGACCTGATCGTCGGCTGCCTGCTAAGGCCCCGACCCGATTGCCACGGTGGTGAAGGTCAGAACAATCCGGAAGAGCAAGACCGAGCTGCGCGCTCGCGCTTCGGTCGTATGTCCTCGATGCCACTAGGGACCTTCGGTGTAAAGGAAGAATTGCCCAGGTGTAAAGCGAACGGCAGATGATGGCTCACCGCCGCCAGTGCAAAAGGAGTGGATTGACGCCATGCTGCCGAGCAGCAACGAATCGGTGGTCTGAGCAAGCGGCGAGGGGACAGTGTTGTCGGTGCGAACATGCTTTCTGAAAAACGCTGGCGGTGTCGTCGCCGTAGGCGCTACTCTTTCGCTGATGGGTCGATTCGAGCCCATGTCATGCAGAATCGATTGCTCGCAACTGGCGCGGGCGATAAGATCGTTCACTCAGACGCCCGGCGGCGTAGCTGGGCGAAGGTCATATGGGAAATGTCAGCGTGCAACACCTGTGCGCGCGACACTGATCAACTGAATCGAAATGAGTCAAGTCAGTTACTGTACGAGAGGATTCAATGACCGGGACGTGGAAGCCGCGCTCGATGCCATAGCCGCGGCGGGATTTGCCCGGGCGGAGATCCTTGGGCAGGCACCCCACGTGGCTGCGCCACCAGAGGGCAGGGAATTGGAAACGTTTCGATCGCGTCTTGAGCAACGGAGGCTAGCGGGAGGGACCGTGCACGCGCCCCTGGCGCGTGATCTCCTGGCCGCACCGCATGAGCAGTCGCGGCGGGAGAATATTACGGTGCTGGCATCATACGTACGATTCGCCGCGGCGATCGGGGCTCGTGGTCTGGTCATCCACCCTGTCCCCAACCCGAACCGTGTGCCCGATGCAGGACATCCAGAAGCATCCCAACGAATACGGGACGCGGTGCGCCGCTCACTTGACGAATTGGTGCCCATTGCCCAGGAGAGCGGGGTGAGGATACTGCTGGAAAACCTACCGTGGAAGACGTCCCTTCCCTTATTCAGCATGAAACAGCTGCGTCCTCTGGTAGATGGATATCCAGATGTCGCCCTGGGGCTGGTTATCGATACCGGCCACGCTTGGACCGCCGGGATTGACCCAGTGGAAGAGATACTGGAGGCGGCCCCGCGACTTTGGAGCACCCATCTCCAAGACGTGGATTTCGACCAGCCCCAGGATAATCACTGGGTGCCGACCCAAGGCGGCCTCGACTGGAACGCCATTCGCGCCGCGCTGGCCAGCGTGGGCTACGCCGGACTATGGACATTTGAAGTGGGCTATGGCCGGCAGGGGGAAAGCCGCGAGCAACTGGCTCGCCTCAGTCGCCACGTCGCCGCGGAGTGGGGGTTTGGATCTGCCTTATCCTGAATATACGCTGAGTTCCGAACAAACAGATGCATTCTTTCGCGTAGCCAATATGTGGGCAGCTTGGATGTTGCTTTGCCGCAACGACCGTCGAAACCGCCTTTCCGTGCCTTCAAGACTCGATCTGTCGTCAGGAATCGACCTGATGCGCTTACTCCAGACAGACAGGGAACAGATTTCGTATGATTCCCATGAGGGGGTTATAAGTGATTCCCAAGTAGCCCGGCGGTGAAGCCGGCCTGTGGTCACATGAGAAATCCCGGATAAGCACTGTTCTCGCCAGTTGTGGAGTTATTTGGCTATGAATGCGTTGCGCCTCGGAGAAATGAGTTCGGTGAGCAAGCCTCAAATTCGGGTTTGCCGATATCGCGTTCGACTTCGCTCAGCATTGGCAGCATTTACGCTGATTGAACTGCTGGTCGTGATTGCCATTATCGCGATATTGGTCTCCTTGCTGCTTCCGGCGCTCGCTGCTGCGCGGGAAGAGGCGAATCGCTTGGTCTGCATGAGCAATCAGAGGCAGATCGGCCTGGCGATTCAGATGTACGCGTCAGATCACGACGGAATTTATCCTCCAGGTATGGACAAGATCAACAAGAAGACTGCTATCGATTTGCTGGTCCCCTACCTGCCCTCTGAGGACGTTTGGACCGACCCGACTCAAACCACCATGAGAAACCGTGAATATGCCTCAAACGGTCACAACGAGGGACTGATTCTACCTGCCCCTGGGGAAGCGACACGTCCGCTGCACTATGTAATGAATCGACATATTCACGGATATATGCCGTACAATCCCCGCAGCACCAGCTCGAAATTTGTCGATGTATTTGTGGTTGGGGCATACATAAAGCGTCCCAGTGAACAATTGACACACCTTGGCTGGCACCCATGGCACTATGGATGGGGCACCGCCATTCGGTGGGTGGATTACGATTTTCAACGGATCAACAATTTTGGCTGGCTTGGCTTTGATCCGGCCCATATCCACCGAGAAAATACCAATTTGACATTCGCTGACGGACATGTCCAATCAACGCATGCTGACGATGTGACGGAGCTAATGTTCAACAGGGGCGAGGACGACCGTTAGGTCGATCTCCTGAAGCACGGCTCACTTCTCCGCAGGCACCGCGATGCCGCGCATGACCGTCCGCTGCGTGATCATGAAGATCAGCAGTGTCGGGATGCCGGTCACGATGATGGACGCAAACACGGCCGGTATGCCGGCGGTCTGCTGAAATTTGTACAGCCACACAGCTAACACCTGCATGTCTTTGTCCGGGCAGGCCAGTAACAGATACATAAATGCCCACCATGCAAAGTTGAACGCCTACAGGGCGACGTCCGCAAAGATCGGCTTTGACAGGAACATGGGATCGTTGTGAACAAGTGAAGCTCTCAATGCGCCGTCGAGCAGTGCTGCTTCGGACAGATACCGGGGCAACGAATCGAAAAATCTCTTGAAAAAAAGATGAGGTAGCCGTTGACCATGATGGGCAACACCCTGGCGGGTTCCGACAAATACAGTTTTTGGAACTTTTTGTGGCTAAAATCACATGGAGAATTCGCCTCAAAAATCTATTGACAGGGGGCTCCTGTGGATGGTATGATTATCTTTAGCTGTACTTTACCGTATTGCCCAACACATCTTATGGCGCCAGGAGCGATAGGAGAACCAGGTGATGAACAGTTTGCGCCAATTTGCAATTATCACTGCGGCACTGTCAATCGCCATTGCCGGATTCAGCGGTATTGCCGGGGCAGTGTCCTCGGACGGCAGCTTTTTTTTTGAGACCTTTGACGGCCCGGCAACAGGCGGGGTCGACCCCTTGTATCCGGGTATCACCGAAGGTTCTTTCAATGCCGTCGGAGGAACAAGCGTCGACGTGGAGGCGATGGTCGTCGACTTCGACCGCCAGGGCGCTTTTTTCGACTACCGGGTCTGTAATTCCGGCGAGTTTTGCACAGCCAATGAATACGCCGGCGAACTGGCAGTTCCCCTGCCCCCCGACACCGAGTTCGTGATCGAGGTGCTGTGGGAGATCGATGCTTTCTCCGGCGGCTCGCTGGCCGGCGACGCCAACAAAGACAGCATTGTCTCCGGTCAAGACTTGATCAGCGTCCAACAGAATTTCGGTAAAGTCGGACCGGTTCCACTCCAGGGAGACGCCAACGACAGCGGTGATGTGACCGGCGCGGACCTAATCTCGGTACAGCAAAATTTCGGCAAGACCGGTGGCACCACTTACTCGCAAGTCAGGGGAGAAAATGCGGCGATGATGAACAGCCGTGAAATCTCCCAGGGTGGTCGGGCGATTGTTCCGCGGCTCGAAGCCAAGCCCATCGGTTACATTTTGCATGATTTTGAATCGGGGGACATCACCGGCCCGACCTTCCAACTGGAGTTCACTCCGCAGGATGGTAACATCCGGGTTCATGTCCCTGCCACCGGTGTTCTTAGCCCTATCCAGAACAAAGGGGAACTGATCACCATCGCCGCTCACAACCTCGGCGATGGCACGCTGCTTGACTTCGAAACCGAAGATTGCTTCTTCGACTGCACCGTGGACCTGGACGTC
>CAUZOD010000002.1:0-43905 GCA_963581115.1 Phycisphaerae bacterium
TCAAGAATAGCCTGGCGCGTTTAGCGTTCGATGGCACCGATCTGGCACCGTTGAATGATATTCTCGACGGGCCTTCAAGCATGGTCTATCCGACCGACGAGGATACCAGTGTCGTCAACGTGGCCCGGGAACTGATTGATTGGGCCAAGAAGGTCGATCATCTCGACTTCCGTGGCGCCTTGATGGAAGGGATTGTTTTCGGGGCAGATGAGATCAAGAAGCTCTCGGAATTTCCGACCCGGGAAGAGGCCCAGGCCAAGGTCGTGCAGATCGTGCTCACGCCAGCTCAGAACCTGGTTGGGGCCATCGTGAGTCCGGGCCAAAATCTGGCTGCGATCGTCAAGGCGATCCAGGAGAAACTTGAAAGCGGACAGGAGATCAAGAAAGCCTCGTGACATCTGCGTCTGACTGGCCTTCGGGTTAAATCGCGGCAACGTGCGGCGACCTCTCGGACAGGAACTTGTAGCAGAAGGAATGTAGAACCATGGCAGAAGAAGCGATCAAAGAACTGGGCGACAAACTTGTCGACCTCACGTTGAAGGAAGCCGTTGACCTTGGCGATTATCTCAAGGAGGAATACGGTATCGAGCCTGCTGCTGGTGCAGTGGCAGTGGCTGTGGGGCCAGGTGGGGACGACGAAGAGGTAGAAGAGCAAACCGACTTCGATGTGATTCTCAAGGCAGTCGGTGATCAGAAGATCAAGGTGATCAAAGCAGTGCGCGCGGCCACGAGCTTGGGGCTGAAAGAGGCCAAGGACCTGGTTGACAGCGCGCCTGCACCGATCAGGGAAGGTCTGCCGAAGGAAGAGGCAGAGAAGCTTGCCGAAACCCTCAAGGAAGCCGGCGGCACGGTGGAGTTGAAGTAGGCGATTTGCAAGCAGGCTGCGATTCCAATCGCCAGGTATCTCGCGGTTTCATAAATCAGGTACGACCAAGAGCCCTCCGCGCGAGGAGGGCTCTTATTTTAACGGACAATAGCTCTTTTCACGGGTTAGATGCATTAATCCGCATTTTCCTGATGACCGGTCATCAGGAAAATGTGGGTTTGAGCGTGAACATGGTCACGTGATGAACGGGTCGCGAGCCCTTAGTCGGAGCGGTACCCGTTGTTTTGCGGAGCACATTCTTGAAAGTTCCATCCGAGGCATAGGTGCCTACATCTACGGTTGTACCCACCACTATTTCGTAACAAGCCAAATCCAGCTCAGCCTAGAACCCCAAGCTCTTCGTACTCGCATTGACAGCATCGGCATACGCGACGGCTCGCGGAATTCCAGGGGTCGCACGAGTTGTCCACACGCCAGGAACTTTTCGGCCATTTTCTGCTTGGCGCCCCCGGTCTTGGTGCCAAACCATGCCCTAATTTTCTTGAATGCGCTGGAGTAGCTAGTTCGCGCTGGTGTTCACTTGGAACACCGTCGTGTGATGAGTGGCCAACGATTCTTTGAGCGATACGATGCCGTTGAGTGTAATCACCAACTTATATATCAGAGTATCATGTCGAAATATTGACATTCGATCCGCTTTCTATTCTCGGTCCCGACGGGCCCATCGCACGACGGATGGGTGATCGTTACGAACGCCGATACGAGCAGGAGATGATGGTTGATCGCGTGCGCCATGCCCTTGGCAATGGCCAGACCCTTTTGGTGGAGGCCGGTACCGGTGTAGGGAAAACGTTTGCCTATCTACTTCCGGCGATTGAGCTGATTGTGGCCGGCGCTCGGGGTGGCGATCGTCGTCGACGTGTCGTCATATCCACCCATACCATCGCCTTACAGGAACAGCTGATTCATAAGGATCTGCCGCTGTTGAATGCGGTGGTCCCAGAGGAGTTCTCGGCGGTATTGGTCAAGGGTCGGGGTAATTACTTGTCCCGGCGCCGACTGGTGCGGGCATGGGAACGGCGCGCGGTATTGTTTGATAATAGTGACAGTTTCAAGGCTCTGGAGACCGTTCGCGATTGGTCTGAGGGCACCGACGATGGTTCACTGGCGAGCCTGCCCCAATTGGAGGCGCCGGTGGCGTCAGCGGTCTGGTCCGACATTCAGAGCGACGCGGAAGACTGCTTGGGGCGGCGCTGTCCGACCTATGCCAGGTGCTTCTACCAGAGCGCCCGGCGGCGGATGGAGAACGCAGATCTTCTGGTGGTCAATCACGCATTATTCTTTTCGGATCTGGCAATGCGCCGTGAAGGTTTTGGCATTTTACCTCCTTATGACGCGGTCATTCTTGACGAGGCCCACCGAATTGAAGAGGTCGCCAGCGAGCACTTTGGACGTTCGTTGGGCCGGGGGCAAGTGAGCTTTCTACTGTCACGGCTCCATCATGGGCGGCGCCATCGAGGCCTGCTGTTTGCATTGCAGAACAAGATTGATGCCGAGAGATTCGCTCGCTCGGTCGGTGCCGTGGACGAGTGTCGATCCACGATGGAACGTTTCTTCGACTCGCTGGTTTCGTGGCACCAGACAGCCGGCCGACCCAACGGGCGGATTGAGAAGCCGGCGGTGATTGAAAATACACTCAGCCCGGCACTCCATGACCTATCGCTGATCTTGCACCGGGTACTGGAGCAGCTTAATGACGAGTCCGATCGCTTGGAGGTGCGCCGCTATGCGGTTCGCGCTGCGGATCTGGCGGCAGTTGCGTCGGTGCTTCTCGAGCAGAAAGAGCCCGATAATGTCTACTGGCTCGAGCATGATATTGACCTGCGACGTAAGCGGATCAAGCTGCGCTGCGCACCGATCGATGTCGGGGTTCTGTTGCGAGAGAGACTGTTCGAGGCAACTATCGCCGACGACGAGCAGTTGCCAGTGGTGATGACATCCGCGACCCTGGCAATTGCTGCGCCGCCGCAGGAGCTGATGCCACCGGTTTCCGTCGGTGAGTTGAGTTTCGTCAGCAACGCATGCGAAGAGGTTATTGACCTGCCACCCGATGATGGATCCAGCGGTTCAAAGCCGGATCCCTTTGCGTATGTCAAGGCCCGGATCGGTTGCAACGATGCCGAGGGGCTGCACTTGGGTTCGCCTTTTGACTATACAGAACAAGCCGAGTTGTACGTGTGCCGACATCTGCCGGAGCCCAATGACGACTGTTTCGTTGGAGAATTGACGCCGGTACTGTTGCAGCACATCGATCGCAGTGATGGCGGGGCGTTTGTCCTTTTTACCAGCTACAAGCTGTTGCGGCAGGTTGGCGATGCCCTGCGTGCACCGTTGGAGCAGCGTGGGATGGTGCTGTTGGCACAAGGCGGCGGTATGCAGCGGTCGGCTCTGTTGGAGCGATTCTGCGATGTTGGCGTCCAAGCCAATCGCAGCGTTTTACTGGGTACCGACAGTTTCTGGCAGGGTGTGGATGTGCCCGGCGATGCCCTACGCAACGTGATCATCACGCGGCTTCCGTTTGTGGTGCCGGACCGGCCGCTGATCGAGGCAAGGGTGCGGCGCATCGAAGCCAGTGGGGGCAACGCCTTCATGGAGTACACACTGCCCGAAGCAATTCTTCGGTTCAAGCAGGGGTTTGGTCGCCTGATCCGTTCGAAGCAGGACCGTGGCAGCGTGGTTGTACTCGATCGACGAATCATGACGCGGCCGTACGGGCATCGGTTCCTTGCGTCCCTACCCGATCTGCCCCTGCGAGAGATGAGCCCGCCCCCGTTGGCCGGTGATCTGGAATTTGGACAACGGAACCGATGATTCCAATCCGTGGCAATATCCCGTCCCGCACCGTACCCATCGTCAACTACGCGATGATCATCGCCTGCACGATCGTATTCGTATTGCAGTTGGGCGAAGGCCACCGTGGCGGGCGGTTGATCGAGCGATTTGGGATGATCCCCGCACGGGTGATGCATCCGAACCGATCCATTGAGGTGCGGCAGCCGATACGGGTTCACACACCTGTGGGGGACAAGTTGCAAGTGGCTACACGGACCATGGACCCATCAGTCGTAGCCACGATTCTGACCATGGTCACGTGCATCTTTCTGCACGGCGGCTGGATGCACTTTATCGGCAACATGTGGTTTCTTTACATCTTTGGGTCCAATGTTGAGGACTGATTTGGGCACTTTGGCTACTTGGCCTTCTATCTGTTTGCCGGGGTGGTGGCCAGCGGCGCCCACTTGGTGACGAATATCGGTTCCACCATCCCCACCATTGGCGCCAGCGGGGCAATTGCCGGAGTCATGGGCGCCTACTTGATCTTGTATCCCCGGGCCAAGGTGCTGACTGTTCTTCCAATATTTTTCTTCTTTCAGATGATTATTCTTCCAGCTCCACTTTATCTAGGAGTATGGTTTCTACTCCAGTCTTTCCAAGGAGTTTCATCGTTCGGTTCGGTTGAGTCAGCGGGGGTGGCGTGGTGGGCTCATATTGGCGGATTTGTTGCAGGCTTGGTTCTGGCATTCTTATTGGGCAATCGCCATCATCTCAATCCGCCGGTGCGGCGGGTTCTGCCCAATACCCAGCACAGCAGGAGCTACCGTTTGCGCCGCGGGCACGCCCGTGGAAATAATCTTTGTGCGCGTGGCGACTAGAAACGCGTGATTCGCGGCAGATTATTGCCTTTGCACTCCTGAGATACAGCATCTTCTCGTGCCAACGGCGATGCGGGTGGATGTCAAACTTTACAAAAGCATCGCCCTGCTTTTTGCGAGTGCACGATGAATGCTACAGACATCTTTCGATTTAGACTGCCGCTGATGGTGACCTATCGCTTTGTTCCTGAACGCTGCCACACCGCTGGCATTGCACGATCCGGTGCTACGAGCTGTTGATGGTGACACAATCGAGACCTCGATGGTGGGCGCTCGGGGCTGGGATACCACCGGCCGGCAGGTAATGGCTCCGGACAACCCAATGACCGGTCCTTTTTTCGTGGAAGGGGCCGAACCGGGCGCCAGCCTTGCCGTACATCTTGACCGGCTGGCTCCGCCGTGAGCGACGGGCTGGATATCCACCGTGGTCCAGATGCAACCTTTGGGAATGGCGGGTTAGGGCCAATGGGTGCGGTCAGTATGGGCAGGATATTGCGGTAGGCTTCGGTCAGACTTTCAAGCTGGGTTGGCCGAACTTGCCTGCGAAGACGAACGCTGCAAAGTCCATGCGTTGGCGGGGGCTTTCCTCAGCATTGCGCATCCAGCCTTCAGGCAGGTTTTTTGGGTCACCTCCGTAACCGATTGCGATGGCTGTCTGTGGCTCAAAGTCTTCCGGGACGTTGTACTCTTGGCGCACACGGTCACGGTTGATCCCGGCCATCTGGTGTAGCGAGAGCCCCATCTCGGTAGCTTGGATGGAGAGATTCCCCATGGCCAGCCCCAGGTCATGCAGGGCAACACGATTAGGCTTTCCGTCCTTGGAAAAGGTTTTTTTGGAGAAGGTCAGCACCAGCACAGGCGCGGATCGGGCCCACGATTGGTTGGTTTCTACAAGACACGACAGTACCTTGTCATATTCGTCGGGCTGCTGCTTGTTGGCGAGAATGAAGCGCCAGGGTTGTTCATTGAACGACGAGGCTGCCCAGCGGGCGGCTTCGAATAGACGGCGAAGCTTATCGACTTCGACGGAACGCCCGTCGAACGCCCTTGGACTCCAGCGGCGTGCCATTGATTTTAGGATTGGATGTATGGCGTCGGCAGATTTTTCCATGATGAAGCCTAATCCTTAGTGCGGTCGGGTTCCGATACCATACGATAGCGATTCAGTAGTGCCCAGTTGCGTAACACTTCAATCTGGAACTTTTCAAGATCCGGATCAGCCCATACCCAGAACGGTGGTGCATCGGGCGGCAGGTAGCGCCGCAACACGTACCACCAGCGTTGTTGATCAAACAGGTCAACCAGATCTAGAGACGGTTCCCCTCGTGGGTTCAATAAGTAGTCCAAGGCTTGGCCGCGCGACAGCTTATTGCGATGGAGCATGCCCAGCAGCACTGTGGTTACGGGCAGATCATCACGCGTCAGCAGGCCCGGGACCGTTTGCTTCAGTTCCGGTAGCAGTCCTTGCATCCACAGGCCCAGTCGCATGAGTTGGCGAACCGACCAGATATCCTCCGCTTCTTCCTTTTTAATTAGTAACGGAACTTGGGCGCCCGTGAGTCCGCTGAGAATAGCCCCGGATATCTTGGCGTTGTCATTAAAGTCCGTCAGCAGTTCACGGACCAGTTTGTCAACTTGTTCGGTAGACAGGCGATCTGCGGATACCGTGCAGGCCAGATCACGAAGCGTAGGTGTCGGTGACGTGAGCGCACCATAAAGAGCGTCGGGGACAGGGTTGCGTGTGATCGCAGTGGTCATGACCGCCAATAGACCTGGCGTAGTCGATGTGATTGGCCAAACCATTTCAGGGCTGGACTGACCTTCAACCGTTGCCAGTCGGGCCAGGGCCGATAGCAAATTGTGCCGGGGGCTAATGTTGGCAATTCCGAAGCGGTAGATGGCAGCCAAGGCGATTGGTTCCAGCGGTGATCGGAATGCCGGTATGTTGGCATAGGGCGCCAGTATTTCCTCCAGCCGCGAAAGTGGTTTACGTTGTGGATCCGGTTTGGGCAAGCTCAGAATCGCTCGCCAGGTAACCAGTAGGTCGGACTCCGGCACCAGTTGCGGTGCGATGTCCACCACATTGAGCAACGCCTCAATCGCTTCAGGTCGTGACGCCAAGTGCAGGGCATAGGCGGCCGCGGCCCGCACCGCAGGCACTGCATCGCTGTCATTTAGGGTGTCGATTACCGGTTGTGGCAATTCAGGTTGACTCTTGATCGCGGCCCAGAGCATCGGCTCGATGACAGTTGGCGGTGCGGTGGCGGGATCGCCGTGTTCGGTCACTGATCCAAGCAATCCCAGGACGATCCATGCGTGGCGGGCGATTGTCGGCTCGGAATCTTGTACGGCTTGGGCGATGATCGTGGTGAATGCGGCCCGGTTGGCACCCGTACCGGCAAGCTCAGTGCTGGCGGCAAGAGTGTTGAAGCGGACATCGGCAGCGAGGTCCGTAATCAGCCGTTTGAGCAGTTCAACGATCCGGCAACTGTGGGCCAAGTCTGCGGTTTCGGCCGCAATCTGCACAGCGGAGATTCTCGCCTCGGCCTGTTCGTGCAGCGATAGCAACTCGATCCAGCGCAGCCACTGGTCATCGGGGACTAGTGTTCGATCCCACACCGCGGCGGCGTCCAATACCGCCACAGTCTGAGCAAACATATGGTCATCGATCCGAGGGAGTTGGCCGATTGCGGCGATGGCGACTCGGGGGTCTTGGCCAGCCCGGGATACAACGTAGCCCAGTGCTGCGGCACGTGCGCCAGGGTCGGCAGAGGCAAGCTGGCGGACCCGCAGGTGCCGATCAGCGTGGGGAAGTACTAGGTAGGCCAGTGGCACCAGCGCGCTCAAGATCGCGATCGTGCTGAATGCTAGCCAGCCCAGATGTGGAAAATACTGCCGTGACATAACGATGAGGATACCCCAACAGAGCTACCTCGCGTTTGCACCTCTAACAATATAGCTCGATTCCGCTGACGGCCAGGGACAATTCCACCGAGGGGAATCCTGGCTCCCAGCCCTCTGTCCGCGAATGCTGTCCTAGAAAACTACAGCCCCGTCGCGGCTCATTTATTCCAAGTCGCTGCCCCATAGACGGCCGTCTCCTTTAACTGCTCTGCAATCCGCAGTAGTTGGTTGTACTTGGCATTGCGGTCGGAACGGCAGGGGGCGCCAGTCTTGATTTGGCCGCAGTTGGTGGCCACAGCGATGTCGGCGATGGTGGCGTCCTCAGTCTCGCCCGAGCGGTGGCTGAGCACAGCGGTGTAGCCGTTGTGCATGGCTAAGTTCACGGCTTCGAAGGTCTCACTGAGGGTGCCAATTTGGTTGACCTTGACCAGAATGGAATTGGCACAGCCTTCATCAATACCACGCTGCAGGAAATCCTTATTGGTTACGAACAGGTCATCACCGACCAACTGGACCTTATCACCGAGCTTGTCGGTCAGCTTTCGCCAGCCCTCCCAGTCGTTTTCGGCCAAGCCATCTTCGATCGAGCGGATCGGGTACTTAGCACACCAGTCGGCCCAGATGTCGATCATCTCGTCGCTGGAGACGATGCGATTAGAATCTGATGAGAAGAAGCAATACCCATTTTTGCCCTTTTTCTCGGCTTCATTCCACAATTCACTGGTGGCGGGGTCCAGAGCCACGAAAATCTGCTCACCGAACCGATACCCGGCCTTACCCACCGCTTCTTCGATGACTTTCAGTGCATCCGCGTTGGACTTGAGGTCGGGCGCGAATCCACCTTCGTCGCCAACTGCGGTGGATAGGCCTTGCTTCTTGAGTACGTCTTTAAGTGCATGGTAGATCTCGACTCCGGCCCGAATCGCTTCGAAGAAATTATCGAATCCCCACGGTTGGATCATGAACTCCTGGAAGTCGACCGTGTTGTCCGCATGCTTGCCACCGTTGAGAATATTCATCATTGGTACAGGCAGCACCTTGGCGCCGCTACCACCCAGATACCGGTAGAGCGATAGCCCGGTTGCTGCGGCTGCCGCATGGGCCACGGCCATCGACACGCCCAGGATCGCGTTGGCACCTAGGTTTTGCTTGTTGCTAGTAGCATCAAGATGGATCATCACCGAGTCGATTGTTGCCTGGTCACGGGCGTCCATTCCCAGCAGCTCAGGCGCGATTTGGGTATTAACGTTCCGGACAGCCTGAGTCACGCTTTTACCCCGGTAATAATCTGCATTGCCGTCTCGCAGCTCTACGGCCTCGTTCGCGCCAGTAGAAGCGCCCGAAGGCACCATGGCCCGGCCAAGGTGGCCGCCAGTCAGGTGCACTTCAACTTCAATCGTGGGATTGCCGCGAGAATCAAGTACCTGGCGGCCGTGGATGGTTTCAATGTCTAGGCTCATATTTGTGGCTCGGGTTATTGTGCCGGTGGCGACTGAGTGGGTAAACCTGAGCTGTAAAAATGGCGCGATATCTAGCCAATGCTTTGTGCAGCTGCAGGGCGATGATATTGAGCATATTTTGTTGTCGGGCAGGGAGTTTAGCAAAATGGCCACGTGGTGGAATACCAGTGTCTGTGGTCCACGGTTGCAAGTGTCCAGTCTTACGGCGTGACCGTCCGAGGTGGTATGCGGGACAGTCTTCCTGGGGCATGCGGCGGGTGATTTAGTTGGTCCTGTGCGTGGAAAGGGGCGAGTCCAATTCCAAAGAGTATCGTTCTTGCTTTTTCAAGTTCATCTTGCGGACAGTCCCGGTCCAGCACTGAGCCACTGATTAGGAAAATGCGTAACTAAGGCAGGTTAGGGGGAATAGACTTATGGATCCGTATGCGGAAAACCAGAGGACGTGTATCCACTCAGGAAAAGTAGAAATTTTGTAATATCGGGCTTGCAGCGAATCGGGAGTATGCGTTAGATGGTTGCGGAAATTTAAACCTCTGTAGCCGTTAATCTGGTAAAAGCGGTGTACAGGAGGCAGAAAGAAACCGGGCAAAATCAGTTTAATTGCTCACAGGATGAGAAAGAAAGCAGAGGTAGAAAGATGATTAGGCGGATACATTCGTGCATCCTTTCAGGTGTGATCGGTGTATATGCGGCAGTTGCTGGCGCAATCACGATCGACTTTGAAACGGAAGATGATTTTTCTACATCGCTGGTCAATGGTCAGATTGTCGATCCGGCGTTTGATGCAGCGGATCTTGAGTTTGGCAATTTGATCAAGATCACTGCCACGCAGGGAGCCGGCGGCCACATCGGAGCAACGATCTTCGACTCCACGCCAGGAGTGAATTCCGACGACCCCGATCTGCAAGTGGACCTGGGCAATATCTTAATTCTCCAAGACAATCAGCACGCGGTGACGGCCATGGGAGCCAATGGCTTGGAGTACGTTCCTCCTGACGACGAAGCGGCTCGCAATAGCGGGAGTATTATCATCACGGTTGATTCTTCTCCGACGGTTGCCGGTGTGACCAGGCCGGAGGGCGTGTTGATGCAGTCAATAGATATGGTTGACGCTGACGGAGGTTTTAGAGGCAACGTGATCCTGACTGATATTGAGGGCCTAATGAGAACCTATACCATTGCCCTAAGTTCACCACCGACATCGTTAGTGGGAGTGGAAATGGCTGGGATACGCTCGGCCTGACCACGCTGGCCGATCAGACGGGTGAAGGTGGCGGTGTCGTAACCGCGTATGAGCACACCGGCTTTAATGCTAAATTGGTGAAGAGTCTTGAGGTCCAGTTCGTCGGCAAGTCCACTGCGCCAGCCGGTATTGATAACCTCGTTTTCATCCTCGAGCCAAGCGTGCTTGCCGCGATCATGGCGATGGGAATCGTGCCTCTGGTACGACGACCGCGGCAGCATTGAGTACTGGTCGGAGAGAGATTGATAAAAATCCCTGCTTCGGCAGGGATTTTTTCATGCGCAAGTGTGTGGGGAAGCAGGGCATGCATCATGCCCGCGGGCTTACTTTTGTGCTTCACAAGTTCCATGGATGGTTATTTGAAAAATGGTGAGCAGGATCGCAATATTAAGATTGCATTTTCCGAACCAGTTGCTGCCGCATCGGTTTTGATGAAGTTTCTTGATTGGGGCAACAACCCAACTATTGGGGGTGAAGTGAGGGGAGAAGCTGCAGACGCCACAGAAATATTCAGTGTCAGTCAACCTCCCGGTACGTTTTTGTTGGGTATGTAAATCAGAGTGCGCCCATTACCAAGCTTTTCTTACTTCCCGGCGGTGGGGGGCGGGCGGTGGTTGATACGCTGCAGTATGCGGGTGATGTGCCCGAACCTGTATCGGCTCGTCTGTTGACCCTGGCGGCTTAGGTGCAATGGCGAGTCGGTGTCAGGTTGCTGCGTAGTGGCTGTTTGCTGTCGAATTCAGCATCACCGACACGACTCGCGGTGAAGATTATCTTCAGCGAGAGTCCGCCTTACTTTCTTGACCTAGGTACACCGACACTGGGCGCAGAGCAGTTCACCGCCAAGGGTGTGATCCACTGGTGAATCTGGTGCCGCCACTGTGTTGCATAAAGCAATAGATACAGCAGCACAATTTCAGAGCCAGGGATTGGGTCAGATAGGCCATCTGGTGTGCGACACAACCAAAGCTGGCGTTAGTATGCAAATACAAGAAATGGATGATATTGCGCCCCGAGTACGGGGTGTGCGTGCAAGCAATGCGGAGGATAATTGGGTGTAGGGCCAGCCACCTTCTTTGCACATAAACGGATTGGCGCAGGCTGCGTCAGACGCTGAAATGAACTCTGGCCCCCGGCTGCAGATCTGATTTAGATCTATCCCCCTTGGATTAATACTTGCGTGGATTGACACTACGACCGCGGCGGCGATTGGCATTGATGAGCTTGCGCCCGGCCTTGGTCCGCATGCGGGCACGGAAACCGAAGCGACGCACTCGCTTGATCAGGCTGCGGCGTTTGGGGTAGTGAGTACTCATGTGACCTGCTTTCTGACCTGTAACTGACCTTGCCCGCGGCTGTTACCAGCCTGCTACTTCACTATTTCAAGGATGGTCGCCTTGTACGAGGCGTTGCCACGGACGTCAGTAACCCTGAGTGTCACCACATGTGGCCCAGGTTCAAGGTCGGAGATCTTAACTAGCCAGGGCTCGCGTGTCGAGTCGAAGATCAGGTCCTCAGGCAGGATGGGGTGATAGAGGTCGCCACCATCGATCACGTAGGCTATTGCCTGGAGGGGGGACCAGTCATCGATTGCGGTGCCCGATAGGGTCAGCACTCTCCCTTCGACTACGTGCTTTAGGGCTTCTAGCCTAGGCGTGCTGTTGTCCACCAAGATGGGGCTGGATCGATGTGTAGCTCGCATCGCCATATCCGGAGGGTTGTCCTGTTTATCGTCAGCGACCACATGTAGCAGGTACCAGCCGTCGGGCACTCGTCGGGTTTGCCACTCGTAGGGGCTCTGCTCGAGGTCTTTGGCGATTTCAATCCATCGCGAGGATTCGGCAGGCTGGTACTCCAAGGTGTAGCGAAGGTTGTCCCCATTGGGGTCGGTTGCCTCCCATTCAATATTCATTTTGGTCGCCGGCAGCGGTGCTTCCTTGCCCGGCTGTCGCTGCGGTGGGTCGGGGTAGGCGGCTTTGAGTGAACGGATCCGCGGGCGCAAATTGGGAGTGACGTATGCCGAGGTGACTCGGCTGATTACGGGGGTGTTTTCACGGTCACCGATCAGGGTCAGGCGGTACTGCAGGAAGCGCGCCGGAGGGGCAGTGATCTGCACCGCCTGTGGCTGCAGGTTGGCGCGTTGTGGATTGGGCATGATTACCTGCGCTTCGGACCATTCCGACCAGGGACCATTCTCGGGATCTTTCACGTTGCCGGATCGGGTCTCGATGGTGACCGAGGTGTTCTCGGGCACCGTGGCAGTTACCTGCATGCTGCCCCAGAGGCTGATCTGCTGGGCATCCATTGCGGACGATTCGTAGATCCCACGCGTGGCAACGTCACCGCCAATTCGCACCAGCTGAGCCGGATTGGCCGTGCCTAGCATGGCTGAGCCGTCCTTTTCGACCCACAGAGCAGGCACCTGCTCTGGCTCCAGGTCGGCGATGATGGTGGTTTCGCCGGTTTCAGGATCAACATGGTAGACTTGGCCCTCGTTGCCAGTGGCGACCAGCAGTTGGCCGCTACCAGTTTCAGTGATGTTCAGAATCATCACCGACTCTCGCAATACCTCATCGATGAAACCCTCGGTGTCGATCTGGTACAGCGCATTGCCCTTTTTAGAGCGGGCCACGATTGAGCCAGCTCGGGTTCGTGCGGCTCCGGGAGTAGTCCGACGGCTATCAGTGGGCATGCCACTGGGTGCTTGGAGCTTACCGGAGTCGCGGGCTACCAGTAGCCGGGCTCGTACCAGCTGGCGCAACCGGTCGCGTTGTTCTGGCGTGGGTTCGGCGCTGGCGGGTCCTTGGCCATCGTCGGCAGGTGGTTCGGCCTCTGAGTCAACTATTTGTGTCTGAGGTTTGAGTGTGTTCGAGATCTGCAGCTCTGGATCAGTTTCTTCGGCAGGTTTGGCATCGACAGGTGCAGTGGTCTCTTCGCTGGCTGGGGACTCATCCATTTGCGTGGGTTGGGATGCTTCAGGTTGACCATTTTCGGGGGGTGCTTCGGCATCTAACCCCTGTGTGTCGGCGGCCTCTTTATTTTCGGTGGGTGTCTGATCACGGTCTGATTCCGGTCGGCCGACATCATCAGCGACGGCTTTCTCCAGACGGCCAGGGCGGGCCATGTTGGCATCGGCCGTGCCCGCATAGAGATTGCCGTTCTCGGTGATCAGTAGGGCACCGATTTCTGGCTCGGCAGCGTCGTAGACAACAAATGCTTGCCAGGTTCCGTCATTGGACTCGGTGAAACGGTAGACCAGGCCATCAGTGTCAGTACCGGCGTGCAGGGGGCCAGTGCCGCGCCGGGCCAGGCATAGGATATTGGCTTGCTTGGCATCGAAGACTTCAGTGATTACCGGCTCATCCGCTGCGGTCTCGATGTGCAGCAGCTTACCATCGATGCCTGTAGCGACAAGCACAGCGCTGCCGTCGATGATCAGGTCCCAGACGTAGCGCACGCCATCCAAGACCACAACATTGGAAAGTTCATCGCCTTCGAGCACTGCCAGGCGGCTTGTGGCGCCACTGATAGCCACCAGCAACTTGCCTTCCAGCTCAGCCAGGGCAAAGACTTGCTCACCTTCTAGGGCGATGATCTGAACAATCTGGTCGCCGTCGCGGCGTAGCAGCTTGGCCTCCGGTCCGGCAGCCAGGTAGGTCACGCCATTGATGGCGGCAATGTCGTAGATGATGCTGGCTTGTGCGGGGATCTCCCCGATGATCTCGGTTGCAGCGGTAAGCTTGACATCGCCGAGGTTGGTCACGACGGTATCTTGAGTTTCGCCATCAAACTCGGACTCGGTATTCTGGACCCATTGACCGGGCTGGATCGCCAAAGCGAGCGGACATGCCGCCAGCAGGGCGACAACGGTACAGAGGGTTCGGCACGCATTCATGGGACGGACAACTCGGAATCGGGTTTGCGCACATGGATGGTGAATGCAATTTCACCGCTGAGTGCGTGATCAATATTGACAACTTGGTGCACGGTTTCAAAAAACGAGGTCGCAGTTGTGCTCGTCGGTGTGGCGATCATTGCTCGCCGACTTGAGGGCAGCTCAGGCATTTCATTGCGACCGACGGCGATCCCCTTTTCTGCTAGCTGCAGCATTACGTGGGCGACGTCGGTCCGGATTGAAAGGATCTTGTTCAGGGTCTGGTGCAATTCATCGATCGTGGTAATCGACATCAGGTGTGGCCGAGTCGCAAACATACGGGTCGAGTAGCTGGCTGCGTCAGAAACCAATAGCTGGTAGTCGCCTTCGGGTGTGTTCAGGGGTACACCCACCTCAGCTCGATGGGCCTGTATCGGGCCACCGTAGGGTTGGATTTGGAACGACAGCTTCACCGCCGTCCCGGGCGCAACGATTGCCTGGTCAACTCGGGCTCCAATCAGGGTGGCAGCCTGGACCGAATCTTTGACCTCGACGTCTATCTGGATAGACCTCAACTTTAGTTTTTGGAAGGAATTCTGCATCATCGAGATGACCGGTGGCACAAAGGTCCAGACCACGTCGATTGCTGAGGCGTTGGGCGCGAAACCGGTTGCCTCAAGGGTGCGATTGCCTTCAAAGGCCAGTTGTGCCTTGACCCGCATAGTGCACTCGCGGGGCAGTTCCTGCACTGCGGAGACGGAGCGTAGGGCGGCAATTGCGGTGAGGACGGGGGTGATTTTCGGGTGATCAACGACATGGTACTTGTAATGTCGAGGCGGCTGGTTTGGCAGGCGCACCGCGACCGTCATGGGAGCGGTTTCAAAGCGAATCTGACTGTTGCCAACCACGGCGCTAAATTCATCTTGCACCAGTGAGCCGACGATGCGCAGGTCGCCTGATGCCCGAAAGCTCATGGTGGCCAGTGATGCAATGAAGTGTACGTAGCCAGTCGCCATGGGAACGGCAGTTGGACCTTGGCCGAACATTTCATGTCCGAATGCCAGTACTGTGCCGTCGGGAAGCACATCGGTGACAGTTCCTGAGCCGGAAAGGGAGAGGTCGCCGTATACCAGTGGCACGCTCAGAACCGCACCCGGTCGGATTTGGATCAAGTCAGCGTTGAAGCCCGCTGGCGGCTTCGAGCCAATGGCGCCTACCGTCGAGACCACAGTCGTCAGGCCTAGTGGCTCCAGCATTGTCACTCCAAATTGGGCGACCAGGGGTGAACCCACCGCGATCGGTAGGCGTAGTGGCTGCCAACTAGTCCCATTGGGTGGCGGCAGTAACCGGCGTCGGTGGTGGTTGGTTGGTCCCGCGGTGCCAGGGTCGGGGGGGGGCTTCTTACTTGCACTAACCAGAAATTCGTAGATTCGATCCAGTGGGTAGCGCTTGCTGTCGGCTGTTTCATGTCGGTCAGCGATCCAGCGCAGGCGACGCAGGCTTGCGAGCCCTTCACTGGTACCCGCACTTCGGGGCTGTGGCGGCTCTTGGGCTGCGGTCATCCGGCCCGCGACCTTGCGCATCAGTTCGATGGGTTGAACCCCGGCAGTGCAGACCTTGTCCCACGGATACCCATAAGCAAATGCCCCAATTAAGCGGCCGCCTTGGCCTAGCGTCTTTGGTTCGTCCGTGTCCCAAAGGTAGATCGGTGAGCCGGACATGCCTTGGACCGGGCCGGAAACCTCCAGCCGTGGATGGTGACAGCGGATCCAAATGACTGCTCGTTTTGGGGCCTGGTCGTGCACGATGCTGAGTACCTCA
Source organism: Phycisphaerae bacterium (assembly GCA_963581115.1). Classification (GTDB taxonomy): domain Bacteria; phylum Planctomycetota; class Phycisphaerae; order Phycisphaerales; family Phycisphaeraceae; genus CAUZOD01. Next base: position 15,842 of record CAUZOD010000002.1, read on the forward strand.
ACCGCAAACGGCTCGATTTTGGTCCCTTGGAAGATCGTCATGCCGTAGCCCTTCATTCCTGCCTGGACCTCATCCAAGGTCATGATCCTTTGGGCTTGGTCGGGGATAGCGATGCCGTTGCCGCGGGCTGGATGGGGACAGAAGATCAATAGCGAAACTACAGCAAGAAGGGCAATGGGTTTTAGCAGGCAAGCCGAGCAGTACATTCCGGGGCAGCGTAATCATCTATCGCGACGTTGACAAGCAATAGTGATCAGCCGATACTCGATTTAGAAGTATATTTTCGCTGTCGCAGCGGCGCGAGGGAGCGGACCATCGCCCCGCCACGGCACCGGATAAGTAACCCGGTTTGTCCGCACGAATCGTCTGTTGCCGTCATGCTCGACCGCGCTGCCTTGATTCTTGGTTATCGCTTCAATGACCCTGAACTACTGGTCGAAGCGCTGACCCACGCTTCCAGTGCTGGCGATCGTCTGGACTCAAACGAGCGGATGGAGTTCCTCGGGGATGCGATCCTCGGGTTCGTGGTGTGCGAGTACCTGTTCGGCCAGTTCCCTGACTTTCTTGAGGGCGATCTGACTAAGATCAAGAGTGCCGTCGTCAGCCGGCGGGCCTGCGCTGAGATCAGCAACCAGATCAACCTTGCCGATATGCTCAATCTGGGCAAGGGGATGACAGGTCGGCCGGGTCTACCCAGCAGCGTTGCTGCGGCGGTTTTTGAGTCGGTCATTGCAGCGATCTTTTTGGATGGCGGGATCGATCCGGCTCGGCGATTTATTCTGGTCCACATGGAGCCGATTATCGATCGTACAGCCAAGAGCGCACACCAGCACAACTTCAAGAGCGTGCTGCAGCAGTACGCACAGAAGAACCTGCCGACAAACCCCATTTACGCGCTTCTGGACGAAAAGGGACCGGACCACGCCAAGGCATTTGAGGTTTGCGTGGAACTGGATCACCAGCGTTATTCCAGCGCGTGGGCCAACTCCAAGAAGGAGGCCGAGCAGAAAGCCGCTTTGTTGGCACTGACCGAACTGGGCTTGGCCGAGGTGGATCCGGCAGGCAACGTAACGTTAGGCGAACTTCTGATCGAGGGAATGTTGTAGGGTCTTGGGCCAGTTCCTGATTCTGGATTTTGGAGGACGAAATCCTCGCGATGCCGGGGCCGGATTCGACCAATCATCGTTTCACTGCTTTCGGGAGGTGGTCATCTACAGATTCCCCTGTATCTGACACTGACAAAACCCCCAATTACAGAACTGACAGGAATGTTAACGGATTGAACTGAGCGAGAAAGAGAACGAATGTCTTCGTATTCACTGAGTTGATTCGGATTGAGAATTGAACAGGGCTAATTCATCTTTACGTAAATATGCGAATGCTTAGAACTTCAAGCCAGCGGCGGGAAACTCGATCGAGACGGAGCCAAACTCGACATGGCCCTCCGGCAGCCGGTTGTAGTTGACGGGGTAGTCCAAGACCTGCGCGGCGCGTGTGCAGCTCCTCGGCTGGCACGAGCCCCGCACACGCGCCAGCGGGCGAGACATCCAGCTGGAAGAACACGAGGATGATATTGCCATTTATGTCGCCAGTAGTTCAGCGATCGGGCCGGCGCCGTCCGTCTCGAAGCGGTCGACGCGGGAGCCGAGGCACTGCCACGCGTCGTCGCCGGGCACCAGCGTGATCGACTGCTCTGCCCAGTGTCAGGCGTGATGGGTGAGGAGAATGGCAGCACCGAGCTCGCCATGCGGTCGATGCTGGCCACTCGCGCCCAAGCCCCCCCGCGCATCGAGCTCCCCCCTCAATCGCAGCATCACCTTTGCGTTGGTCCAGTCCGTTGGAAAACCACCGGCGACGAAGTTGTTCCGACCGCCAGCCTCCAGTATATCGGGGCGGCTGGAACCGTCGGGACTGTCCGAGCACTGGAGGCCTGCCAGTAAGTGGAGATAGCTGCCTTCTACTCGGATGCCGGGGAACTTGGGCTGGCCGGGTGGCGTGTCACCCATCACGGCGAGCTGCAGCGAAAGGCGCTGCCGACAATCGGCACCGCCAGCGGTCCGGTCCCTGGGTTGCCGCTCTTTGTCACCTTCTGCTCGTCTTCGACGTATCCCCAGCTGGACCAGCCGCCCTGACTGCTCGAGAAGTCCTCGAAGTACACGCGCGCATAGCACATTGATTGCATCATCAATTACAGCCGCCCAGCGGCGGCGGCGAGATCCAAGCGCCATACGTCCCCCGGACGCCACACAGACTCAACGCGGTGAGTGAAGTCATGCTTGCTCAGCTCTGCCTGCTTCGCCGAGATGGTTACCGCACTTCCCGCTGCGAGGAATAAAGCGTCCTGGTGGACGTGAATAGCGCACGCGTGGCGTAGGCTCCAGGGAGTGAGCGGCAGCTCCTCCCAATGTTCGCCGTCCGCAGAATACCACACGTCATTACGATTGCCGTCGGTCGCAACCTCAGCTGCGTGGTCCGCCACCCCCCGGTGCCCCCCTAACACCCAGAGCTTACCATCCCACGCCGCGGTATCGTGATACGAGCGCGCAGGCCAGGGAGCCTTCCCCTCCGCTAGATGACAGGTCCATTCGCGACCGTCTGCCGACGACCATACATCGTTGTGGAAGAGGCGCGTCTTCAGTCTTGGCTGCTGCTCGAGGTCGTATTGCAGTGAACTCAGCGTGGTCCCGCCCGTCCCAACGTATCCGCCGCCCAGGATCCACATTCGACCGTGGAGAACAGGCACGCCACCATTTGCGCCAGTGACCATACCCCTGGGCGCCCATGGCGCGTTGTCCGTCACCAGCTCCCAGCTCAGACCGTCCTTTGTCCGCCAGACGTCGCGCAGCGGTGGAGGCGCCGGTGGAAAGGGTTTTCCAGCCTTCAAGTCCGCCACGAAATTAGTCTGGCCGGCTGCGCCGACCTGACCACCCATGACCCAGATTGAGCCGTCGAAGACGGTGACCATCTGGTTGCCTCGCTCTTGCCAGGGTACGGTCGCCGCGACGAGCTCCCAATTCACGCCATCCTTCGACTTCCACACGTCGTCGGGGGTCCCGTTCTCTGCTCCGATGACCCAGATGTGGCAGTCGTGCACGACTGCCCCGTGCATGTGTCTTCCGCTCCACGGCGCAGTGGCCGCCAAGGACCAACTGCTGCCATCATCCGAGCACCACACCTCCGAGCACACCTCCGACTCGAATGAGCCATCGCCGGCGCCGGCGAGGTCGGCCCTCTCACCCGCGTACTGGTTCCAGCCACCCAGAAGGAAGAGCTTGCCCTGGAAGGAGACGAGCTGCGCCCCGTCGCGAGGGGACCACGCCACCTTCGAGCTTACACAACTCCAGCCGTACGTGTTGGTCATTGATTGTCCTGGGTCCGGTTTATGGAGCGAACTTCTGAATCCTTGTTGCCTACATCCGCCACGTATATGAAACCTTCGTGGTCGACGGCGATGCTACCCCAGAAGTCCACCAGAAAATTGCCGCCGTCGATACCGCGAGCGTAGGTATTGTTTGCCCCCGGCACATCGAGGATGGTGTAAGTGTACGAACCTTGCGCCGACGCGCCAATGGACAGCGTCAGGCAACTAGAAACAATACTGAACAGAAAGGTCTTCCTCATCGTCTCCCTCCATGATCATTGTAACAAGGCAGACTAAGGGGTCTTAATAGCTCCCCCTTACACTGGGGCCCGCTTCGCCTGAATAACGAACTGTGACAACAACGGAGTCATTGCAGATACCACCTGTCCACCCAAGGTCACCATGGCCTCCTGAGGGAAACTCTTAGGCGGTCTATGGTTCTGCACCCGTACTCTTAGCAGGGTGTTCGCATAGGCGAATCGGTGTGATCTGATGTCTGGAGTCGGGTATTGGGCCAGGTGGATTGCGGTGATCATCAGGCGAGCCAGGATTCTCTGGGTCAACCTTGGGCGCCTTGGTGTTCAAGGCCTCCTGGAGGACTCGGCAGCGGCTTCTTAGAGAGCCTCTGTCGCGGGCAGGTCTGAAACTCAAGCAAAGATATGAACATCGTCTGAAGTTGTTCGAGTGGCACGTATCGGCGCACCTGCTTGAGTAACGTTCGTGCCAACTCCTTGGTTTCAGGTGAGGCTGTCCGGATGACGCTGTGGCCCAATAGATGACCGTAGCGGTGATAGGCGACCATGTGCTTTGTGCAGAATCGGGAGCGGGGGTTGTTGCGACGTTGGCAGCCTGAGGCTGAGCAATAGGGGGCCTTGAGGTTACGCTGATTGTTGTATTCGTGAATCTTGTGAATCACGGGATGGGGCCGATTACTGGCTGGCTTACGGGCGAACGTTCTTGCGAAGGAGTGAAAGAAATCTACCGATTCTGGGTTGGCGATTAGTTTGTCGAATTGCTGTCTGTGGCTGTGGGAGGGTTATTCTTAGAGATGGATTTCATGATTTTTCGTGATCGTTCCTGACCTTCTGCGATCTGCTCAGGGGTCAGTCCCTTTTTGATCTTTTCGCGTAACTCGGCAGCCGGCTTCAGACCTTTCGCAGTTGTCACATTGAACCACGCATAAGCCTCTACGTCGTCTTCGAGCACGCCCATCTGCTTCCTGGCCATTCTGTCGATTCCAATCAGGAGGCTGTAATGGCAGAGGGCAGGAAGTTTTAGATGTCTGGCTCAGCAGCGATCGTCGATGGTCTGGAGTACCTGCTGGTCGTGCCCGGGAACCTTTACCTTGTCGAAGCGATGGGCCACCTTCCCTGCAGGATCAATTAAGTATGTCGTGCGGACGATCCCCATGAAATGCCGTCCGAACAGGCTTTTTTTTTGCCAGACCCCATAGCGATTCGATACTTGGGCGCCGGTGTCGACCAGTAGATCAAAGGGCAGGGAAAACTTCTCAGCGAATCGTGCGTGTGATGCCTGGGTGTCGGGGCTGATGCCCAGCACCACGGTACCGCTGCGGTTCAGTTTTGCCCAGGCATCGCGAAATTGGCAGGCCTGTTTGGTGCAGCCGGGGGTGTTGTCCCGGGGGTAGAAGTAGAGGATCACCCATCTGCCCACGTAATCTGACAGCCGATGCTTGTGGCCACTTTGATCAGCCAAGTGTAGGGCCGGGGCCTTTCCCCCTTCGTCAATCAAGCCACGGGAGGCCATGGACGACTTTTGGGCGGACTTCTTGGTACCGGTCTTGCTAATTCTTACCATGTGCCAGTGGCTCCTGGACCAGATAGCGGGCGGGTTCTGCGGCTATGACCAACAATCGGGTGCCCGTACCTCCGCTATCAGGATCGACTTTGGAATCAACCTCTTATACAGTAGCCTGTAATGGGCCAACCGGGGGGATGGGGCAGGTTATGGCGATCACAAAAGACGGACATCTCGTCAATGTTGAGCAGCACATTCAGGAGCAGCGAAATCGGCATCCACACAGCAGGGGCCAGCTTTCTTGGCTGCTTTCAGCCATTACCTTAGCTACAAAAATGATTGCGGCATATGTGCGGCGGGCGGGGCTGATCGATGTTTGGGGTGAGCAGGGAGAAACCAACATTCAGGGTGAGACGGTGCAGAAACTGGACGTGCTGGCCAACGAGACGCTCAAGCGTGCCTTGGGTTATCGCGGCAACGTGGGGATCATTGCGTCTGAAGAGGACAATGAGCCTCGCGTGCTGCAAGAGGCCGGCCAGGAAGACTCCTACATTGTGATGTTTGACCCGCTGGATGGCTCTTCGAATATCGATGTGAACGTCTCGTTGGGTACCATTTTTACAATCTTTCGCAATCCACCTGAAATCGATCGTACCGAAGAGGCAGTTCTACAGCCGGGCACAGATCAAGTCGCTGCGGGCTATGTGCTCTACGGCTCGTCGACGGTACTGGTCTACACCACTGGTGATGGCGTGCACATGTTTACTCTTGACCCGATGATCGGTGCATTCATTCTGACCCGCGAGTTGATTCAGATGCCAGTGCAGAACAACATCTATTCAGTCAATGAGGCGTATCTGCATGGGTTTCCAGAGCCGTATCAACGCTACCTGCACTGGGCCAAACATCCGGAAGGCGGTCAGTATTCCTCTCGCTACGTCGGCTCCCTAGTGGCAGATTTTCACCGCATCCTGATCAAAGGCGGGGTTTTCCTTTACCCGCCAACCACGGTGCATCGCGGGGGGAAACTGAGGCTGATGTACGAGGCCAACCCTTTGGCCTTTATCGCGGAACAGGCTGGTGGCAGCGCTACCAACGGTGTTAAGCGGATTGTGGAAATTCAGCCGCAGGGCATACACGAGCGTACTTCCCTGATCATTGGATCCAAGGTCAACGTCGAGGAAGCGGCTCGCTTCGTCAATGATCCGGTGCGAGTATGACCGATCATTGGGTACTCACCATTGGGAATTTCGATGGGGTGCATGTCGGTCACCGTGCCATCCTGGCCCGTGCCCGCCAGCAGGCCGATTCCCAAAATGCTCAGGTGTTGGCACTGACGTTCGACCCTCACCCGTCCAGCGTGCTGCGACCCGGTCAGGAACCGCCCAGACTATCTGGTGTGTCGAGGCGACTTGCGGACCTGGAGATGGCTGGAGCTGACTGCGCTGAGCGTCTAGAGCCAACGCGGCAGTTTCTTAGCCAGAGCCCCGAACAGTTTATTCAAGGTGTCGTGACCCGGTGCCAGCCGTTGGCTCTGGTTGAGGGTGCAGACTTCCGTTTCGGTCGGGATCGGGCTGGAGACATGGTGCGGTTATGCGAGTTGGGCCAGCAATTTGGTTTTAAGGTTGTCGAGGTGCCCAGTGTGGAAGTGTCCCTTGGCGATCAGACCCAGGTGGAGGTCAGCAGTTCGTTGGTACGTTGGTTGATTGGTCACGGCCGTGTGTGCGATGCAGCCCGGTGCTTGGGGCAGTCATATTCAATCACCGGGAAGGTGGCCCATGGCGCCCAACGGGGACGGCGGATCGGTTTCCCAACAGTGAACCTGGACCCGGCCGATTACAACGGCCAGATCGTACCTGCCGATGGTGTTTATGCGGGGGTCGTGCAGGTACCTGCAGGAACTGGCGGACAAGGTGGTACACCGGTTGTATCGCAGGTTGCTGAGCACGGGGATGAATCAAGAATTGGTCTTGCCGAATCGAAAGGGTCGAATTGTGGACTCGAAGTTTGCAGCTATCGGGCTGCCATCAGCGTCGGTGTCAAGCCGACTTTTGGTCAGAAACACCTGACAATTGAGGCGCATCTACTGGACTTCAAGTCGCAATCGGATGAACTTTATGGCCAAACGTTGACACTGTCTTTTGAACAGTGGCTGCGCGACCAGTACCCTTTTCCGAACGTAGCGGCATTGCAGGAGCAATTGCGGCGCGATGTGGCGAGGATTAGGAACTGGCCTCAGCAGGCCGCAGACTATCAAACACAGCACCAGGGAGCAACCAGTATTGCCCGGGGTTGAATGATTTAGAGATACCGGCCCCTGAACTTGGCGGGAGGATCGGCCCTCCGCATATGCAACCAAGGCCGGGAACCTCTTCCGGAACTTCCAGTTGCGCATTATCCTGGACCTTCGCCCTTAAGTGAACGAATACCACTCCAACTGTGATTTGGCCGACGTAGCGAAATTGCTACGTGCCTCGGACCGGCCGGTGGCGGTATTGACCCACGCCAAGCCTGATGGGGACGCTTTTGGATCCGTCATTGCATTGGCTGCAACACTGGGTGCCATGGGGCGGCACGTCAGTGCCTGTTTTGTGCCACCAATTCTGGGTAATCTGCTGGAACTGGGTGGTAGCAAATTGGCCGGAGTTTGGAACGATCGGACCAAGTTACCCGAGGTCGAACGGCTCATTCTGGTTGACACCGGAGCGTGGTCGCAAGTTGGCCCGTTAAGGTCTTACATAGAGAAACGGCTAGAGCGAACGATCATCATCGATCACCACCTTTCTGGTGATATTCCCGCAGGGCATCGATATATCGACGGTGACGCTGCAGCTACTTGTGAGATCGTGGCTTCACTCCTGGAATTGATGCAGTCGGATTACGCATCGATAGACAAGGCAACCGCTCAGATTGTGGCTGATAGCCTATTCGTCGGGATCGCATCGGATACGGGGTGGTTTCGGTTCTCTAACACGCGGCCGCAAACCCATCAGTTGGCGGCCGACTTGATTGGCCGTGGGGTGGATCATGCCGATCTGTACCGGCGCTTGGAGCAGACCGAGCGGCCACAGAAACTGGCCCTGCTGACCCGGGCGCTGGGCAGTCTGCAACTTTTGTCGGGCGGGCGTGCCGCGGTGATGGTATTGCGCCGCAGTGATTTTAAAGAGACCGGAGCCTTGGAAGAGGAGACTGAGCGGTTGATCGATATTCCCCAACAGGTCGGTTCCATCGAGGTGATCGTACTTCTCAGTGAGAAGACCCAGCACCAGGACGGTAGCCTACGGACGGTGACGCGGTTGAGTTTTCGCTCTAAGCCGGGCAAGGCCCCGATCAACGTTGCCGAACTGGCTGGTCAGTTTGGCGGCGGCGGTCATGCCCGCGCTGCCGGTGCAACAGTAGAGGACAGGGTTGATTGGGTGCTACCCAAGGTCTGTGCATCTCTGGAGCGTGCTGCAGTGTATCAGTCGCTGGGGTAACGATGGGGCCAAGGCAAGAGGAAACAGGATTTGGCCCTTGGCATTGGGATCGGCGGGTGAAAAATTGGAATTTTCGATTTCAATGTCAAGCCTTATGTTGAATTTGGTTCTGGTTCTTGCAAGTGGGTTAAGGGCGGCATCACCAGCACCATGCAGGGGGATAGTTTTGACCGTAGCGGCTATGGCACATCTGGCCAGGCAATCCACCACCTCGAAATTGGAAACCCACAGTCAAAAACGAAGAATCCGCCCCATATGCGGCAAATTGACCAGAGATTGGCCATTGGCGTCGATTTGTGGCTGTGGAAAAACTGTCTTGCGAGAAAAGCGAACTGTGTTCGCATATCTGGAGGGAAAAAATGCATTGGATGATTAGTCTAACAATGGCGGAGTGTTAAAACATTGTGAGCTCGATCACCACGATATTTAGTCAAGGATGGGGTTGCAGACCCAAGATATAGGGGTAGGATGCGTTTTGCTTGGGCTGATCGACAAGGTGTTTTCGGCGGTGTTGGCAGGATTTTCGGGGTGGAAACACATGGAGTGCGGTGCAGTTTGAGGCCGGTCGGTCGCGAGTTGGCAGTTTTGGGGTCAGGACAGGTGGATCACAGCAATGACCGTACTTTGCGATAGCCAGATCAGGGAATTGGTGCCGATTGAGCCGTTCGAGGAGAACGTCAAGCGGTCGCGAAAGATTTCCTACGGCGTCTCGAGTTACGGCTATGACGTTCGCGTGGGCACGCTGTTTAAGATTTTCACCAGCGCACGGTGTGACGGGGGCCAATCGATCATCGACCCCAAGAACTTCGATGATCGAAATTTTATCACTGTCGATGTCAAGCAGACCGGCAAAGACCACGTCGTCATTCCACCTAACTCGTTTGTCCTCTGTGAGACGGTAGAGACATTCGCCGTGCCGCGAGACGTGTTGGTGATTTGCTTGGGCAAGAGTACCTATGCTCGTTGCGGGATTATCGTCAACGTGACACCACTGGAACCGGAATGGCGAGGCCGTGTTACGCTTGAGATATCCAACACGGCGCCATTGCCGGCGAAGGTCTACGCCAATGAGGGCATTGCCCAAATGGTGTTTCTGAAAGCCGAACGGGTGTGTGCAGTCAGCTATGCTGACAAGCAAGGTAAGTACCAAGATCAGTCGGGGCTTGTTCTGCCCAAAGTGGACTAATACGAAGAGACCGGCCTCGATGGTCGGAAGAAATTGCCGCGGTATATGGTCGCCGCGGGTTCTTGTTTGAATGATTGGAATAGAAGGGTTCGATGTTGGGTCAGGGACGGCCCCGCTGCACGGAATAACCTCGTTAAGGACCAGAGCACGATGAAGATTACACGGAGGTTTACCGAGGTCGGGCAGGACGTCTTTGACAGTGTCGAATGGACGAGTCGATCCAGTCGGATCATGAACCTGGACGGTTCAGTGGTATTTGAAATGACGGGTGCTCGTGTGCCCAAGGATTGGTCCCAGTTGGCCACGGACATCATGGTGAGTAAGTACTTCCGTAAGGCAGGAGTGCCGCAGGTCGATCCTGAAAATGGCCAGTTGCTCAAGGACGAAAACGGACAGGTTCTCACGGGGCCCGAGCGATCCGCCCGCCAGGTGATCCATCGATTGGCCGATTGTTGGCGTCAGTGGGGAGAGAAGAATGGTTACTTTGATACTTCGGAGGATGCGCAGGCGTTCTACGATGAACTTGCGCACATGATGTTGTATCAGATGTGTGCCCCGAATAGCCCCCAGTGGTTCAATACTGGGTTGAACTCGGCCTATGGAATCAATGGTCCGGCGCAGGGGCACTATTACACCGACGCGAAGACGGGTGAGACCAAGCGATCAGAGGATGCGTATAGCCGTCCCCAGCCGAGCGCCTGCTTCATTCAGTCGATTGATGATAACCTTGTGGGATCTGGCGGCATCATGGACCTGTGGGTTCAGGAGGCGCGTCTTTTCAAGTATGGCTCCGGAACCGGAACAAATTTCAGCAAACTTCGGGCTGAAGACGAACCGCTTTCAGGTGGTGGACGAAGTTCCGGGCTCATGAGCTTTCTCAAAATCGGGGATCGTGCCGCCGGGGCGATCAAGTCTGGTGGTACGACCCGTCGTGCCGCCAAGATGGTTTGTCTCGATCTGGATCACCCCGATATTGAGGCCTTCGTGACGTGGAAGGTGCGTGAAGAACTCAAGGTTGCGGCCATGGTCGAGGGGCGCAAGCACCTGATGCAAGAGCAGGCCGAGTGCGCAGATCGTCTTGGGCTTGATCTTGACTACGACTTCAATGGCGAGGCCTACCAGACGGTCAGTGGCCAGAACTCAAATAACTCCGTGCGTATCCCCAATCGATTCTTCACGCGGTTGGCCGAGGATGGTGAGTGGGACTACATTCGCCGCACTGATGGCAAGATCGCCCAGACAGTGCGTGCCCGCGACCTTTGGGACAAGATTACCGAGGCGGCGTGGCATTGTGCCGATCCCGGGGTGCAGTTCGACTCGACAATCAACGAGTGGCACACCTGTCCAAGCAGCGGCCGGATCAATGCCAGCAACCCGTGCTCCGAATATGTCTTCCTCGATGATACCGCATGCAATCTCGCATCACTGAACTTGATTCAGTTCTACGAACCTCGCACACGTTGCTTTGATATCGACGGATTCGAACACGCGATTCGTCTCTGGACCATTGTGCTTGAGATCAGTGTGCTCATGGCGCAGTATCCGAGCAAGCAGATCGCCCGGCTCAGCTATGAGTACCGGACGCTTGGACTCGGGTACGCCAATCTAGGTGCCATGATGATGCAGGCGGGGATCCCTTACGACAGTGAGCGTGCCCGGGCGTTGTGTGGATGCATCACTGCGATCCTGACTGGGCGCAGCTACGCAACCAGTGCTGAGATGGCGGCGCGTTTGGGACCGTTCCCAAGCTACTTCCGCAACCAGGAGCACATGTTACGGGTGATTCGTAACCACCGGCGTGCCGCCTATGGTGTCAGTCGCAATCGCGATGAATCGGCCGAGCACAACCTTGGTGGGTACGAAGGTCTGGAGATTGTGCCTGTACCCATCCATGCCGATGCCATCGAGGGCGGGTCCGATGGTTCCGGCAATCTGGCCAACGTAGACAGATTGCTACGGCATGCTAAGCATGCCTGGGACGATGCTTTGGTCCAGGGCGAACAGCACGGTTACCGAAATGCTCAAGTTACGGTTATTGCGCCCACTGGAACGATTGGGCTGCTGATGGATTGTGATACCACCGGAGTGGAGCCGGACTTTGCCTTGGTCAAGTTCAAGAAGCTTGCTGGTGGTGGCTACTTCAAGATCGCCAACCAGTCGCTGGCTCCTGCCTTGGCGGCATTGGGATACGACACGCAGCAGGTCAAGGATATGCTGACATATGTCATGGGCACGCTCAGTCTCGATGTGCCGTTCCCGGGCCGTGACCACGAACTGTTCAGTGACTTTTTACGTGACATGGGGTTGACCGATGAAGATCTGAAAAAGGTGACCGATGCTTTGCCGACGGTATTTGAACTGCATCAGGCGTTTGGGCCGTGGACGCTTGGCCCCGATTGCATGCAGCGATTGGATCTGGCGGAATCATCCGGTAGCTCTGAGGCCATCACAGCGGAGGACGGTTTCGAGGGATCCGGTAACGCCGAAGTCATTGACGGCAACATGCTCAAGGCTTTGGGGCTGAGTACCGCGCAGATCAAACAGTTGAATCTCATGATCTGCGGCACCCAAACCGTCGAGAATGCTCCGCACCTACTATCTGAGCATCTACCGGTTTTCGACTGCGCGAACAGGTGCGGCACGACCGGTAGCCGTTTCATTGCCGCTGAAGGTCATATCCGGATGATGGCGGCGGCCCAGCCGTTCATCAGCGGGGCGATTAGCAAGACGATCAACTTGCCTCACGAGGCATCACGGGAGGACATTGGTGCAGCCTATCGACTTAGTTGGGAGTTGTGCCTGAAGGCAAATGCCGTCTACCGCGATGGCTGCAAACTCAGTCAGGTGCTTAATAGTTCCGTAGATGCGGATGAGCTGCCTGACGATGAGGACAATCTTGAAGCGGGCCATGAGGAAGTGGCTGAGAACGTTGTCGAAGCGGCAGGGCAGGTGTCGGCGGAGCAGTCAGTCGAGAAAATCGTTGAGCGCATCGTGGAGCGGCCATTGCGACGTCGATTGCCCGACACACGCTTGAGCAAGACGCACAAGTTTAATGTTGCCGGTCATGAGGGGTATCTGACTGTCGGCTTGTATGACGATGGCAGCCCAGGTGAGTTGTTCATCACAATGGCCAAGGAAGGTTCGACTATCGGGGGGTTGATGGACTCACTGGGCACCGCGATCAGCGTGGCGCTGCAATACGGCGTGCCGGTTGAGTCATTGGTTAACAAGTTCACACATCAGCGTTTTGAACCTGCCGGCATGACGCACAACCGGGATATCCCATTTGCCAAGAGCTTGGTTGATTACATTTTCCGGTGGATAGGAATGGAGTTCGTTGGAGGTTACCGCGAAGCCAATTCGCCGCGGTTGCGAGATTCGGCCCCTGACACGCTGCCTGCCGAGTCGCGGCCTAAGGCAGGTGCTGCTGCGCGGCCAGTTCCCAATAGTGACGGGGGCAATGGGGCTAACGGTAACCTGGATCGTATGGGGTCACACCAAGCTGCCAGCGTAACTGAATCAGGTCAGGTCGAATCTTCTGGCCGCAATAGTTTGGAGGCTATGGCTCCTCGCGTGGCGATTGATACCGCATCACCAACCAAGAGCCCAACCACTACCGAGTCCGCGGTATCGACGGCACTGAATCAGTTGCAGACTGATGCTCCGGCCTGCGATGTCTGCGGCACTATCACTGTGCGTAGCGGTACGTGTTATAAGTGTTTGAACTGTGGAAACTCAATGGGTTGCAGCTAGCACGCGGCCATGCATGGCCAGCGTGGAACCAGTTGGAGTGGAAATGAGGAACAAAATAAAACGCTGGCTCTGAGAAGGCGAGCGTGAACGCATCAAGGAGGATGTGCACAACGGACTGAACATGGTTGACGGATAAGAACCACTTAAGGCCAAGGCAGGCCGCACGCCCGCTTCCTTCTTCCTCCTCCCCCTGCAGGATCCCCACCACCTGCAGGGGGGTTTTTTCATGATCTGCATCCTTTCGCACTGAATGCGATAAACTGGAGATGCATGTCCCGGCCCCAGCAAGTTGAACCGGTGGCGTTGGGCTTAAAGCAGTTGGCACTGGTGGCCTGCTCACTGGGACTGTTGGTGCCGGCGTTGCTGCCGTGTCTGATCATATTCTCACCGGATCTCCATTTCGACGTTGATCCTCGTACCAATCAGGCTGGACTTCCTGCAATCGAATTTGGCCCGACTGGGGCGGCATGGCTACATGTGTTGGCAGTGGTAGCCGCCATTGCGGCTGTGGCGGTAGGTCGCTGGTGTGGTGGTCCGGTTCATTGGTTTTCAGTGTTGGCTGTGGCGGCCGGTATGACTGCGTGCGGGTTTCACATGACCCGCTCCTACCCAAATCTGATCCAGGGCGGGGCCTGGATGGGGGCAGCGGCGTTGGGGTTGGGTTCGCTGCATCTGGGGCGACATGCACTGGCCCGTCGCTGGATGGCGGCGGCCCTGGTAGCAATCCTGCTCCCAATCGGATTACAGGCGATATGGTTCGTCATCGTCGAGCATCCGATGACTGTTGAACATTTCCACGCCAATGATCAGGCAATTCTTGAGTCTCATGGTTGGCAATCTGGTTCACCCCAGCACCAGTTGTATATCAGACGCATTGAGAGCCCCGATGCGATCGGTAGTTTTGGGCTGTCCAATGTGCTGGGTTCAATAGTGGCAGGCTTGACACTGTTGTCTTTGGCCTCGGCCCTTGGTGCCCACGGCATATTGCGGATTCTCATGTTGGGGATCGGCCTATTCGGGCTGATCGTGGTGGGGTTGACGCGATCTAAGGGTGCAGTTCTGACCATACCAGCCGGTCTGGTTCTAATCGGCCTGTGCACTGTGATCAAGTTGCGCCCGGGCTGGAGAATTGCGCTGCCCATAGCGGCAATGTCGATGATCATGGTGGCAGTGGCGGTGATACTTGTGCGAGGATCACTTGGCCCGCCGCCGACGCAGGCAGGAGAGCGCAGCCTGCTGTTTCGGTTCTTCTACGCCCAGGCCGCGGTGCGCATGGTGGCCCTCGAGCCGGTTGTTGGCGTCGGTCCTGCGGATTTCAAGTCGCACTACCTGCAGCAGAAAAATCCACTTAGCCCAGAAGAGGTTCAAAGTTCCCACAACGTGCTGCTTGACTTTGGCTCGATGCTTGGACTCGGAGGTTGGGCCTGGTGCGTATTGTTGATTAGTTGGGTGATTGCCGCCGCCTGGGGGGTAGGTCGTCCAGCAGTGACTGAGCGGAGTGCCGGATTTGGTCTTGATGACCGGGTCGTGGCGGGAGGGCTAGGTGCGGTGTTGTTTATTACGCAGTACCTCGTTTTGTGGCCCTTGATGCGGTACTTGGTGGAAAAAGTGCTTTTGTGGCTGACGGGCTTGGCTGGATTTGTCTTGATCCTCTGGCAGTTGGCTCGCGCCGATGCAATCGCTCGCTATTGGCAAGTGGCCGGCTTGTTCGTTGCAGCAGCGATGGTCCTCATGCACAATCAGGTCGAGATGACTTTTTATCATGCGCCATCTTCGGGCATGGTCTGGTTAATGGTCGCCTTGGCAGCCGGCGCCGCGATGCCCGGGTCAGATGACTCAGTGCCCAGCCACATGGCTCCAACCAGTCAATCGCCCAGGCACATACGTCGGATCATGGCACCCTTGTTGGCGGTGGTTCCCGGGATAGCTGTCGTTGTGGCGATGGTATTCGGTTATGCCCTGCCGGTGACAACATATCAGCGCCAGGTGGCGCAGGTAGCCGATGTCCTGCGAGATCGACCGCTGCCGGAGGCGATACAGCAGATCGATACGGTTGCTCGGATGATGCCTGATGACCTGAAGTTGCTGCGGTGGCGTGTGATCCTACGTCTGCAGTTGGCCGAAGCGGCTGTGCAGAACAACCATTCAGATATGGCACGGACGATTCTTGATCAGGCATCGGCATTGTTGGCTGCAACGAGGGGGCATTCGCTGCCGCTGGCCGCCTTGCATCGGTATCGTGGGCAGGTGCAGATGTCTTATGTTGAATTGCTTGGGGACAGATCGCGACTTGATAATGCAGCATTGGCAATGGAATCACTGATTGCTGCCAGCCCTTACGACCTGTCGGCCCACATACGTCTGGCTGAGTTGTATCAGGATCGCCTTGATCGCCCCAAGCGGGCCCGAGAATTGTACCAACGGGCACTGGAACTCGATGCACAGAGCTATCTGGACTCAGCAAAGTGCTTGTCAGGCCTCGAGAGACAGCAGATCGAACAGCGACTAAAGGCAGGAGGAGAATCTTTGAGCTCTGATTGATGATCGGTGTATCACATGTGATCAACTCCGGAAAATTCTAGGCGCCAAGTTTCAAACCCACTGGGTGACTTACCCGCCTGCTAGGGTGCGAGTCACCATTGCGGGTAGGCACGTAGTTGCCCTGACTTTTTCTGCCACCGCTTGGGCCAAGTTTGCCGTGGGGACAACTAGGAACATGGTCGAGCCGGATCCAGTCAGGTAAATAGGCCGGTTCATCTGCTGCCGCAGCAGGTCCATGGATCGCATCAGTTGGGGCTGGACCCGCCAGGCGGGCTCAAGCAGGTCATTAAATAGCCCCTCTGGTGTCATTAGCGGTACATTGGCCAGCCGGCGCACACGAGGTTCATCTACCGTGGTTGCCGTGGTGGATAGATGGTCGAAGGTCTTGTACACATCACGGGTTGCACAGGAAAAAGGTGCTAGAACGAGGACCAGGTGGATCGGCCGGCTTAATTCAACCGGTTCAAGTTTCTGGCCTAGGCCCGTGGCGATCATAGATGTCTGACCGTTTAGGGCCGCAATTGCAAAGGGCACGTCGCTGCCGAGCCGGGCTGCCAGATGTAGCAACGCGTCTTGATCCAGATCCAGTTCAAACAGTCGGTTCAGCCCCACGAGCATTCCGGCCGCATTACTGGAGCCGCCACCGAGACCGGAACCCGTGGGAATTGATTTATCCAACGTAACTGTTACAGCCAACCGGTGTCCCAAATTCTGTTCCAGTAGATCGTGGGCTCGAAAGCAAAGATCGCGTTCCAAGGGCCAGTCAACTTGCCGGGGATTTAGCGATTCCGTGGCAAAGCGGATCGAGAAGTGGCTCTTGTGATCCGGTGCCTTTGCCAGCATCATCGCGTCACCAAATTCGACCGCAACCATCCAACTAGCGATTGGGTGAAGACCGTTGGGCTGCACCTTGCCCACAGACAGGGCCAGATTAACTTTCGCAGGACAGAAAAGCTGCATGGAAGCAGATTAGATTTCTTTGCTTCGTGATTTGGCTTGGGCACGACTGCTAGGAGATCTGCAGGATCGTGTCGTTGTGGAAAACCGCGATTCAACCACTGTTTCCAGCCAGTCTAGGGTCGGTGTTCACCAAATACTCTTACCCTAATGCTGCCATTACGTCTGGGTCAGTTGCCAGTTACTGGCACGGGTGTCTTTTGAGACTATGTCATTACGGGGGCCGAGCCGATCTCCTGGGCAATGATCGGTTCAAGTGTTGGGGAATCCGCATCCATGGTTTTGGGAGAATCTGGATCGCGAATACAGAAATCAGCGCCGCGGCCGAGCATGATGCCGCCATGTAGCAGGGTCCATAGACGTTGGGCCGTCCGTCGATCGTCAAGCTTGTTAGCCCATGCCGAGATTATGCGATCAATCACGGGCGGAAGTTTGGCAGTGGTCGTCTGCCCGACGCTGTGCAACCAGAACATCAGCCGGTAGAGTTCTGGTTCTTCATTTGCCGTGCGAGCATAAGAGGCAAAACTATTCTGCATCGATGCGCCGCCTTCGATCGCTTCAGCCACCGGGACAAAGCGCCGCAGCGTTACCGTATCCAGCAGTTCTCGCTTGTCAGTGAAGTACCGATAGATCGAGCCAACCGCACAGCCTAAGTGCTTGGCGATGCGCCGAATAGTTGTGCCGTCATAGCCCGATTCGAGCAGACACGCCAGTGTCGCATCGAGGATATGTTCCCGGCTGAGAAACGGCGCATGCCTTGCCGGTGGCTCGGCAGCCGGAACTTTGGCCTCGAGCACGCTGGGTTGCGTGATCGATAGGGGGGGAAGGTCGGGTCGGGTTAGGGCCATCCCATTAGCCACGCTAGTCATAGTTCACCTCCATGTGAACAAACCCAGTTTTAACGATTACGAAACGGCTGTCAAGTCCATCATACGGCAAATACAATTTGGTCAAAATCTTAGGCACACTATTGGCGGAAAGCGACTGGGTACGGTCTGTGAAAGTAGCTTCCTGCAGCGATCAGGACAATCTGCGAAGATCAGGATCAATGGAGCACCATGGCCTAGCCCTGCAAATGGTTGATCGGCAATTGCGGCCCCGCAACATTCACAACGAAGAACTACTTCGGGCCATGATGGATGTACCTAGGCACCTGTTTGTGCCCAATGTTTCGCCCGAGGTGGCCTACAGCGACCATGCACTGGCCATTGGTTACGGACAGACAATCAGTCAGCCGTTCATTGTCGCCCGTATGACCGAGCTCCTGGATGTGTGTCCCGGATCCAAGGTGCTCGAAATCGGCACCGGCAGCGGCTATCAGGCCGCCATTTTGGCTCAGATGGGTGCGGTCGTGGTTACGGTTGAGCGCCACTCATGTCTTTTAAATTGCACCCGAGACCTATTGTATGGCCTGATGCCCAAAGCAGATATCAGGATCATTGAAGCAGACGGGACGCTCGGTTACCCGCCCCTAGGGCCCTATGATCGGATCCTCGTAACGGCGGCTGCACCGTCGCTGCCACCTGCATATGAGGTTCAATTGACCAAATCCGGACGCATCGTCATTCCGCTGGGTGACCGTATGCTTCAGAAACTGAATATCTTCAATCGCCGCAATGGCAAACTACACCGCACGGTGGATCTCGATTGCTGCTTCGTCCCGCTGATCGGGCCGGGAGCTTTTTGATCATCGCGATTGTATCGGGGGCACTATGCTGGTTGTGGGGTTCCATAGTTGCCACTGTCAGGCCAGCATGCCCGTAGCAATGTTTGTGCTAGGGTTCCAAATCTCCAAGATCAGAAATCCCGACTCACCGGTCTTTGTTGAGCGGTTGGTCATGTAGTGACAGTACTTGGGATTGGGGAGTTTAGTTTTAACCACTAGGTCGCTATCCGCTACAGCGCCGAGAGGCAAGGGCACTCTGGCGGACGAGGTCCAGGCCACGACTTAAGGTGGCACAGCGGGATACAGGCTAAATTTCTACAACCTGATGCACCGTGAACTGTTGACGCGCATCGCGGTGCAGATAACCAGCGGCCGTCTGGGGATCATGGGCGAATAGCGTCAGCCAGTTCCGGTCGGCCGCCTCCCCGATCAACTGTGGTTTCAGGCGGCGCAGTTCGAGTGGGAACTGTTCATATGCCGTGATCCAAAACGTGCGCAGGTGGGCACACGTGGGGCAGAGGTCACCTAGGTAGATTGCAGCAGGCTCCGCTTCGCCAAGCAGGACCACCTGGTGTCCGCGGGTATGCCCACCGCTGAGTCGGCAGGTCACGCCCGGGATGGGTGTGGTTTCTCCTTCGATCAATTCCAACTGCCCAGAACGTTCTAGCGGGACGAAATCGGCTTCCAGATAACTGCCGGATAGTTCAGGCAGGTTTGCAGTCGCATCGGCCCACTCAGACTGCTGGATGACATATCGTGCCTGGGGAAACGCAGGGCGGGTAGTGCGTGAATCAGGATCAATCAGTGTGCAGCCACCAGCATGATCGAAATGCAGGTGGGTGAGGATAACCAGATTAATTTCTTCCGGCTTGACGCCCAGTTGGCCCAGATGTTTAAAAAGTGGATTGCCAGCCTCAAGACCCATGTTCCCACGAAACTTGGGGTCGTGCTTTGAACCATAACCAGTGTCAATCAGTACCAATTGATCAGCCGAGTGGACCAACAGGCAGTTCGTCTGCAGTGGGATCCGGTTGCACTGGTCGGCATCCGCGTACCGCTCCCAGAGCACTTTTGGTACCGGCCCGAACATGTTGCCCCCATCTGCTTGCAAACGTCCCCCGCTGACGTGAGACAGCCTCAGTTCGTCAAGGGTAACGGTCATGGAGCCATTCTATGGCCGGAGAAATCAGTCTGCCGAGCCCGATCGGCTTCTCGGAGGCCGGTGGTGCCTAGGGGCATTCGAACCGGGGTTTGGGAGATGACGACCAGCGGGTACTTGCCCGTGATGGTTCGAAGCAACCCTTCAGGCCAAGGCGGATCGTTATGGTGTTGCTCCAGTATTCGACATCGTCAATTCGGGAACCATAAATCCGAGCAATGCGGTGGGGGTATGGTCTACCGGTTATTCATCTGTGACGCATCCATCGCTGGCTGGCTTGACTGCCTTGATGTACTTCAACAGCGTGCCTCGATCCACCTTGTACGGGGGCATCTTCCAGGCCGCCTTACGTCGGGCCAGTTCGTCATCACTAATATCGACCTCGATAAGATTCTGCGTGGCATCGATGGTGATACTATCACCGTCCTTGATCAGCGCGATTGGCCCGCCTTCCTGGGCTTCGGGGCAGACGTGACCCACGATAAAACCATGGCTGCCACCGGAGAACCGGCCATCAGTCATCAGCGCAACATCTTGGCCGAGCCCGGCACCCATGATGGCACTGGTGGGAGTGAGCATTTCCGGCATACCCGGCCCCCCCTTGGGTCCTTCGTAGCGGATCACGATCACGGTGCCCTTGGTGATCTGACCTTCTTCGAGTCCGCGGAGCATCTGTTCTTCATCATCGTAGACACGGGCACTGCCGGTGAATTGTTCGCCTTCCTTGCCCGTGATCTTGGCGACCGCCCCGAGTGGTGCGAGGTTGCCACGCAGGATCTGGATATGACCGGTCTGCTTGATCGGGCGCTCCAGTGGGTGGAGGACGTCCTGACCTTCGCAGAGGCCGGGAAGTGGTTTCAGATTTTCGGCGATGGTCCTGCCGGTGACGGTCATCTGTGTTCCATCGATCATGTCGTGTTCGAGCAGATACTTCATGATGGCGGGAACACCACCGACCGTGTGGACGTCCTCCATGACGTAACGACCGGAGGGTTTCAGGTCAGCCAGGAGGGGGGTACGGTTGCTGATCTTCTGAAAATCGTCGATGGTCAAGCTGACGTCGAACGCCCGAGCGATTGCGATCAAGTGCAGCACCAGATTGGTTGAGCCACCCATTGCGGTGGCGGTGATCATGGCGTTCTCTAACGACTGTCGGGTCACGATATCCCGCGGCTTCAGATCGCGCTCCAGCAGCACGCGGATCGCTCGACCGGCGGCGACACACTCTTCGAGTTTGCATGGATCTTCTGCGGGTGTAGAAGCTGAATAGGGCAGACTCATGCCCATCGCCTCGATAGCGGTGGACATGGTGTTTGCGGTGTACATGCCTCCACACGCTCCGGCACCGGGACAGGCGTTGCGGACAATGGTCTGACGCTGTTGTTCAGTGATGGTGCCAGCTAGTACTTCTCCGTAGGCCTGTAACGCCGAAACTACATCGCGCGGGGTCTGTTCATCGAGATGGTTTTTATCACGAAACGAGGTATAACCCGGCTTGATCGTCCCACCATAGACCATCAGTGCTGGGCGATTGAGCCGTCCCATGGCGATCAGGCATCCGGGCATGTTTTTATCGCATCCCGGCAGTGTGACCAAGCCGTCGTACCACTGAGCGCTCATCACCGTTTCAATCGAATCTGCAATGAGGTCCCGAGATTGCAGTGAGTAGCTCATGCCATCGGTGCCCATACTGATACCGTCGGATACACCGATCGTGTTGAAACGCATTCCCACCAAGGCGGCTTCGCTGACACCCTGCTTGACCCGGGTGGCCAGGTCGCCCAGGTGCATGTTGCAGGGGTTGCCCTCGTACCAGCAGGAGGCTATGCCAACCTGCGCTGTGTGCATGTCCTCTTCAGAGATGCCGGCAGCGAACAACATGGCTTGTGAGGAGCCTTGGTGTTTGGATTCAGTGATTCGGCGAGAGTACTTGTTCAGAGGTTCGCTCATGACCGTATTGTAGCGGGAGGCAGAAGAGAGATTTTAAATTTTGGGTTTGTTCGCCAAGTCACCTGTTACCGGGGGCGCCTATGGGCGATGCTCATCATGGTTGCGATAAGAAGAGTTCTATTTAGAAAATGAGGTTGGCGTCTAGAATTAATATAATTATTCTGATTAAAAACTCCAAATTTCCGATCCCAGTTCACAGAAAGATGTTCCATGGCGACAGATGTGACCCTTACTGAAGAGCAACTAGCGATTCTGCGGTCAACTGATACACCCACGGTGTGTAACGTGATCGAGTTATTCGGTATTCGGCATGACACCTCCGGGTACATGGATGACCGAATTCGGGCCGTCTATCCCGAATTTTCTCCGATGGTGGGTTATGCGGTAACGGCAACGTTTCAGGCCAGTTCGCGCCCGGACGGTGCACCGGCGAGTTACCAGAAGTTGATTGAAATAATCAACCTATTCAATGATCTGACCGGCCCGCCAGTACTGGTATTTCAGGACTTGGACGAGCCGACCGTGGCCGCGACCTATGGTGACATGATGGTCACCGCATTCAAGTCATTTGGTGCGGTGGGCCTAGTGACCAGTGGTGCCGGACGCGACATTGAGCAGGTCAGGGCCATGGACTTTCCTTGCTTTACCAGTGGAATGAATTGCTCACACGGGCGTTGCACTATTCTGGAGGTCGGGGTGCCGGTGACCGTAGGTGGCTGCCTCATTAGAACAGGCGACCTCCTTCATGGCGACGGTAATGGGGTGACCACGATTCCCAACCAGATCGCATCACAGGTTTCTGACAACTGCCAGTCTTATGTCGGATGCGAGAATGTATTTCTGGAGTACCTGCGATCGACGGCATCACCCACTACAGATGGATTGAGGAAGGTGGGTGATGATATGTCAGCCCGTATGGCAGAGTTGCGCCAGAAGGTTGCCGCAACAAAATGTTGCGAGTGATGGATTTGGACCTGGGGGGACCTTTTTCGATCCGGCAGTGCGCAAGTACAAACCCCTGACATTCTCCTGGTTGCCCCAGAGCTAAACCCCAAAATAGAAATCTGCTCGCCTTGCCCTTTACCCGAATATCTTGTGACTTCGCAGATTGTTCAGGATTACATTGTCATAACCTGGCACGATTACATCGGCGATTTCCAGCACCTCAGTGAAACTGACCTGCGCCTGTTCCACATCAAATGAGTGGCGAAGAACACGGCCTTTTTCAAGGTGTTCGCTCGTGCCGACGGCGCCGCCAGCGACTAGAACGGTCCGATTGGATTCACTCAGGAGTAGGCCGCAGGCCCCCGGTGTGAAGCCGGGTACAGGGAATAGATCCGCATGTGGGGCCAAGCAGTCTGGTGCGGCTTGGAATCGCTTGAGCAGGGCGATGTCCTCGCGCAGCAGATCCCTTGCCTGTTCGTCTTGTTCTTGCTCAAACTGCTCGATAAGCAGGCCGCCGACCATGTCACGTTCGTTTTCGGAGATCAGCCAGCGGGCATCGGGGAAGATGGCCAGCCCCCGCCGATGGTCCGGAAGAAAGCTGGTCAGGAACACGTCACTGATGTCTTCGGGACACAATCCGGCACGTTCTCTGAGCCTGGCGGCAATCACCGGTGTAGGAAGCCCCGGGTTCACCACGATGCGCCGGTCGCCGCTGCGCACGAGGGTGGTAGTTGCATGAGCGGTGCGATGCTCACCCTGTCGCTCCCACAACTCATGGACAGCTAGAGTGCCAATGCTGAGAATGCGGTAATCCAAAATCAAATATCTGAACCCAAAAGTTGAAAATCCAAAATTACCCTCATTCCTTCAGGTGAACCGCCGCCGTCCACGGCAGCTTGCCGCCGCACTGGGCTTTCTTCTGTTTCATCTCTTCAATCACGATCGGTGGCAGCAGCCGGTGCAGGCAGTCTAGGTCGCCCCCGGAGGCGATCTGCTTGATGAGGGTTGAACTGGTGAATGCGTAGGTTTCTCCTGTCATGATGAACACCGTCTCGATATCACCAATTGCCCGATTTGTCAGGGCGATTTGAAACTCGTAATTCAGATCGGTCACATTTCGCAATCCGCGAAGGATTGCTGTGGCCCCAACCTGGCGGGCAAAGTCGACGGTCAGACCCTGAAACTGCTGTACCTGCACGTTCTTACCATCAAGATCGGATACGAGTTCGGTGATGATCCGTTCTCGTTCATCCATGCTGAACAGCGAGGGCTTGGCCTGGTTATGTCCGATGGCGACGATTAAATGATCAAATAGAACTCTGCCGCGGCGAATGACATCCAGATGCCCGTTAGTAATGGGATCAAAGGTGCCCGGGAAGAGGCCGATCTTTGTCGCTGCAGTCATGCTCGCGAGTATAACATTGCAGGAGACCGGAGAGCACAAGAGGGATCTCTACGGACGGCCTGTTTGGACTAAAGGGGGCAAAGTCCGCTTCCTGGGTCGGAACTGGGGCCCAGTGGCCTCTGCCCCCGCGTTATCGTTGCAGACCATGTCCGGCCCGGTCAGATCGGACAGCGAGTGCAAACCCCCACCACGTGATGTGCTACCAAGAGAAAAAGGCCTCGACCGGGGAGGCTTCCGGCGCGAGACCCGATCCAGGGCAAGGTTATCTGTTGTCGCGGCATCTGCCAGCGACACTTGAACTAACCAATTCAGCTCGGGCACAGGCTACCCGTTGGTTGGATATGGCCGACTTCATCCATGCCCTGAGTGGATTGAAACGGTCGTGTGGGTCGGGAGACGGATGAATCTGACCAGCAATGATCGAGGGTCGGGAGCACAGTGCCCAATCGCCCTGGCTGGCTCTTTCTGGCGTATCGGCTTTGTTCTTCGTGATGATGTGCTTGGCCCCGCCATGACATTGCAACTGTCGGTAAGATCACACCATGCCACAGCTGCCGGCCAAAGACACTCTGCGCACCGGCATGCCGATTGCCGAACTTCCAGGAATGACGAAGGCGAAGGCGGCGCGTTTCGGTCGACTCAATATTTTCCGAGTGGCAGATCTGTTGCGCCATTTGCCCACTCGGTATGAGCGGGAATCTGCTGAAAGCTCCTTGGAGCAATTAGAACTGGGAACGATCGGGGCGGCACGGGGGCAGATCAGTCGTTGTCATTGGGAGCCGACAGCTTTTGGGCGCAAGGGGCGTTTCCAAGCCACGCTTGATACCAATGGGTTTGAGTTGCAATTGGTCTGGTTCAACGCTGCGTACCTGCGAGACCGCCTCCACCCAGGACTAATCTTGCGCGTCCAAGGTAAGGTGAAGCGGCATCGTAATAACCTGCAGATGATCAATCCCAAGTGGGACTTGCTTGATGATGCCACGGACGCTCCGCAGTTGGACGAACGATTGCGCCCAATTTATCCGGCTACTGATCGGTTGCCGTCAGCAGCGATCGAGCAAGTGGTCGATCAGGTACTTGGGCAACTGTTGGGGCACCTGGAGGATCCATTGCCGGCTCCGCTACTGGAGCACCACCAGCTACCGCCGTTGGCCGATGCTTTTCGCATGGCTCATTGGCCTCGGTCATTGGAGGAGGCCGACATGGCCCGACGTCGCCTGGCATTCAATGAGCTGTTGCTGCTGCAGCTGGGTATCGCGATGAAACGCGCCTTTGTGCGTGATCAGCTCGTGGCCCCAGCGCTGAAACACAGCCAGGCAATTGACAGACACATCCGGGCCCGTTTCTCCTTCCCCCTGACCACTGCGCAGGACCATGTGGTTGACCAGATCGTTGGCGATCTCAGGCAGAGCCGCCCGATGAATCGGCTTCTGCAGGGTGATGTCGGTTCGGGCAAGACAGTGGTCGCGTTATACGCGCTGCTGATGGCAGTAGCCGATCGCAAGCAGGGAGTACTGATGGCCCCGACGGAACTGCTTGCAGAGCAGCACTTCGGGTCAATCACCCGCATGTTGGCTGGATCCAATGTACGGGTCGGACTTCGAACCGCGGCGGCCGAAACTGCGAAATCGGCTATCTCCTCCGGTGCTGTCGACATCATCATCGGCACGCATGCGTTGCTCAATGAATCAATTCGATTCAAGGACCTGGCGGTGGTTGTGATCGACGAACAGCATCGATTCGGAGTGATGCAACGCGCAGTGTTGCGTGCCGGTGGAGACGATGCCCGCGTGCCCCATCATTTGTTGATGACTGCAACACCGATTCCTCGCACATTGAGCCTGACGGTATTCGGAGACCTGGATATTTCGACGATCAATGGCCTGCCACCAGGTCGTTCGCCGATCAGGAGTCGAGTCGTTGGCCAGGATAAGAGCCAAGAGGTGTATGCACACCTGGTCGATCGGCTTGATCGCCAGGAGCAGATCTATGTTGTGGTGCCGACTATTGAAGGTGGCCTCGGAACCATTAGCTACCAGTGGAATCGTGACGGCGTGGCAGTTTCCGGTGCGACGGATGCGACCTACACGCTGACACAGGCGGATGTGGGAACGGCAATCACGGTGACGGCCAGCTACACGGACACTCCGCTCAATAACGCCGGCACGGCCGAAAGCGTGACCTCTGCGGCAACAGCGCAAGTAGCGAACGTCAACGACGCGCCAACTGGCACGGTGACGATCAGCGGCACGGCGACTGAAGATCAGGTCCTGACGGCGAGCAATACCCTGGCCGATGAGGATGGCCTCGGAACCATTAGCTACCAGTGGAATCGTGACGGCGTGGCAGTTTCCGGTGCGACGGATGCGACCTACACGCTGACACAGGCGGATGTGGGAACGGCAATCACGGTGACGGCCAGCTACACGGACACTCCGCTCAATAACGCCGGCACGGCCGAAAGCGTGACCTCTGCGGCAACAGCGCAAGTAGCGAACGTCAACGACGCGCCAACTGGTACGGTGACGATCAGCGGCACGGCGACTGAAGATCAGGTCCTGACGGCGAGCAATACCCTGGCCGATGAAGGTGGGCAGGGGGATAGCGATCGCCATCTCAAGAGCGTACGTGAGCACGCAGCATTGCTGCAACGGCAGTACTTCCAAGGTTTCCGGGTGGAAACCATTCACGGACGCATGAATCGCCAGACGCGAGAGCGAATCATGGAGCGGTTTCGCAGCGGTCGGACTAACGTGCTGGTGGCCACCACGGTCATTGAAGTCGGGGTTGATGTCGCCAATGCCACGGTCATGGTGGTCGAGCACGCTGAACAATTCGGGTTAGCACAGCTGCATCAGTTGCGGGGACGGGTGGGGCGGGGTACGCACGGACGGGCTAGTCTGTGCGTATTTATTGCGGAACCCAACACGGACGACGGCGATCGGCGCATGAAAGCGATCGCTTCGACCTCAGACGGATTCGAAATTGCGGAACTGGACCTGCAGATCCGTGGGATGGGAGATTTCTTTGGAACGCGTCAGCACGGCGCCCCCCCGCTGCGGGTGGCTCGCATTACCGAGGACATGCCACTGCTGCTATTGGCTCGCCAAGACGCCGCGGCATTGATCGAACAGGACCCCCAACTCCGGCGCAATGAGCATGCCATGCTCCGAAAAGTTCTGCTCCAGCAGTATGGGCAAATGTTGGGACTCATCGATGTTGGCTGAGTAGGGATTGATTCTGGTTTTGGGGTTCGGGCTGGATTGGTTGGCGGGGTACGGTCAGGGGGATGGGGGATTAGATTTTCTAAGCAGAGTTTTCACTGGCTGAGATGCGAAGCATCGTTCACTCAGGGTCAAAACCTCATGTCAAGGATCAGAGAATTTTAATTACTTTTTCCACCCTTTGGCGTGCTATTTTTTCATCAGGGAGCCAGTTTGACAATCTGCCGGTAGCGGTTGCGGAAGAATAGCGTCCACCTCAAGCGGTTTTTGATCCGTAGATCCGGGTCTTGAGCGTAGCGGGTCTGGAACTGGCTGGCGAAATTCGCCAGCGTGATTGAGGCTACTTCGTTCAGGGGATGATCAGATGTCTCGATCGCTTCTAACCAACCATCTTTCAGAAGTGGGTCCGGCCACGGGATGACCAGCTCTTCGGGCATGGAGTCGAACAGTTCGAGCATCTGCTGCCGGTGGGGGTGGCTCTCTGGCGTATGCCGGATTGCGTTCCAGGCCGCAATCAGTTCCTGGTGCACGTCTATCGCTATTGCGTGGGTCAGGTCACCGATCAGTGAGAAGAAACTGGGAATGCCGGGGGCAAATGGGCTCGCGGTACCAAACGGATCAATGTCCGGATCGGCCCACGACTGCCTGTTTCTCGCTGTGTAGACGTCCGGGCGCACCGGTTG
>CAUZOD010000003.1:0-35761 GCA_963581115.1 Phycisphaerae bacterium
CCATCCCCCCCTTGTAGCCCCCGTAACACTCCGTGCAAATCCCATCACCTCATCGATCGCCGGATGGTGTCGCAGCGCGTCCTGATAGCCATCCGGCACCACGCAATCGATGCGAGCATCGGGCATCGACTCACGAAGTGCTGCCAGTGCCGGTGCGGTACGAAAGACGTCCCCCAGGGCCGAAGGCCGAACCACCAGCACTCTGAGGCCGCTGCGGCTAGAAGCCACGGTGGATCCAGATACGTCAGACTGAGTTGAAGCGGGATCGCTCACCAGGTCACGCTAGACCTTCATCCTCTTGAACATCGTCGATATCTTGTGACGGAACTGCTCACGGCCGACCACGAGACGACTCCTGACCCAATTCATCTGAATCGCACGGCGAGGCCCCTCATAGGATTCGTGTCCGTGGTAGGAATGATCCGATCGCCGAAATACCAACAGGGTTCCACCGTCCGGTGGAACCTCTGCTGCAAATTCGTCGAGACGATCGCTGCGAAGAATCCGAAGCCGCCCTCCCTCGTTCGGCCAAGTGGCATCGTTCAGGTAGAGCAGGACGGTGATGATCTTTGTGGCTGAATCGGTGTGGATCTTTCCATCTGATGCCCGGCAACGGGCACGCACCGTAAACATAGTGGGCTTGCCTGAAAGTTCCACATGGAACTTTCGGGAAATCGCACGTTCAAATACCTCTCCGTCGAGCGCCTCGATCAACCGCTTGAAGAAGGGGCCATAGGTCAACTGAGACAGCGGTATGCTACCGGGCTGCCCAAACCGTGGGTAATCGGCCTGAACCAATGACAGAGCCGGCTCGCGAATAAAATCCGGCACCACGACATATTCATATGGTTGGGTATTCCGCTCAGCACGGTCCAGAGCGTCAAGGTCCAGAATATGATCGCTGTTCATATCCGTGCTCGCTGTATCCAATACCACCGCTACTTCTACCACACTGCCGCTCAATCTACAACGGCCCCAGAGCATGGTCCACAGGCAAGACACACACACACACCCCCCCAACGGGGGGCATAAGCAAAAAACCTCTCGCCTAGGAACCGGGAGGTCTTCATGATTCCGTGCTTTCGGCAACTAGTGCTCAGGCAGCCCGACGACGGCGCACCGCAACCAAACCGAGCCAAGGCAACCCCAGCGGAAGCAGCGATCAGTGTAGGCACTGTGTTGCTCTCAGGAGTTGTGGGATGATCATCACTGGCCATCGTCACCATCATATTGTCAAGTATCATGCCACGTTTCGTGTTGGTGTTGTTCCGCTGGAAGATCAATTCTGCCCCACTGGCAAAAGACGCCAGATCCAGCAGCAGAGTCTGGGCCACAAATCCCGAATCAAAAAGCACGCTGAACCGATCGGAAACACTTCCAAACAAACTGTTTAGTGCTCGAGGCTCACCGCTACTCGACTGTGATCCACCGAGATCAAACTTTAACTCGTAGGTACCCGGGTCGAGATCCAGCCCACCATACAGTTCGAGCGTGTCACTACCACGACTGGCAATATTTTGCATCTCCACGTAAAGACCGTTTTCCGGGCACCCAGTCATGGTCCTTGTAACCCAAAAGATCCATAGCACCACTGGTGACATCCCAGTTGGGAAAACTGAGATAGTTTCTGTGCCAAATCTTCACGTTGCCCGTATTCTCACCGTCAAAATCATCCATGAAAATTACGGTGTCGCTGCTCGCCTTGACAGCGATCAGGCCCACCACGAGCAACATGTCGAAGAATTTGTGAAATCTTATCGGTACCACTCCACTAACTCAGTGGCCTTCTGCAAACTAAGCACCCACTGCGCCCGCGTACAATGCACGTCTTAACCAAGATCGGGTTTGCCAAACACAAACAAACTTCTCGATAAACCTTTCCACTCAGAACAGTACCCGTTGCATAAAACGAGGCAGTGCAAAATAAACTGCTCTTGGGTTCCGCAATATATTGCTATTTAACTAGTTACGCCCCGGCCCATAATCATGCCGTTCAATATTCCGAAGGGGATCCCCCACCAATGCAAAGTTTGGGCAAGATGAAGCAATGCCAAACACCGGTAAATTGGATTGACTTATCAATGCGACGGGAAGACTTCTCTCGACGTCAGTCCAAGAATTCTGCCTTCGCCGAACTACGACAAATCAAGCAATCGTGTCTTGCGAAAAACTCGACCCAGAGCAGCGGTCGAATCGAGTTGTAGCCAGTTGTCCAGCAACTCCGCATAGATGCACCGAAAATCTAGGCCAAACCGAAGGTCCCCACCTACCAACTGATCTAGGGGCGGATGCTCGCCCTGAAGCCCAGGCCGCACCACATCTCCAAAAAGAAAGACCGGCCCTGCCGCACCGTGATCCGTTCCCGCAGAGGCGTTCTGTGCCACCCGACGCCCAAACTCACTAAACGCTAAAGTCACCACCCGACTGCGGTGTCCAGTCGCTTCCAACTCCCGGTAGAACGTTTTCATCGCTGAAGCGAATTCCCGCAACAGGCGTTGATGGGTGGACACCTGCTGGGCATGTGTGTCAAAACCACCTAAGGCCACATAATACACCCGTGTGGGCAACTCAGCACGAATCATTGCCGCCACCAACTGCAGTTGTCGCGAGAGGGCCCCACCGGCGAATCTCGTAACCGGACCAGTAGCTACCGCCTTGCGCACCCGGTCAGAGGCGACCTGTGCATCCAGCGCGGTGCGATAGACAAACCGAGTGACTGCGTCCATATCGGAGTCACCGCCCTCACGACAAATCCGATCATAAACCGATACCAATTCGGGCTGTCGCTGACGTCCCGCCCAACGAAACGCTTCAGCCCGCTCGAATGCCACAGGCTTAACATGGCGCCCTTGGGCCGCCAGTGGTGCGTCAGAGCCGATACACACGCATGCCAGCGATCGATCAATGTTCCGATCCTGATCCAGCCCCTTGCCAATCCAGCCGTGGCCCCGGCCACCACGCGTATCGCCAGTATGCCAAACGTCCATGGATGCAAAATGAGAACGATTTGGATTGGGATAGCCCACGCCCTGTACCACCGACGCCAGTC
Source organism: Phycisphaerae bacterium (assembly GCA_963581115.1). Lineage (GTDB taxonomy): Bacteria > Planctomycetota > Phycisphaerae > Phycisphaerales > Phycisphaeraceae > CAUZOD01. The sequence goes on from CAUZOD010000003.1 coordinate 3,050, forward strand.
CCTCAGAAACCATTTCGTGCAGGTCTGCCAACGCCGGGTGCAAAGCAATTCCTTGGTTCGGATCGATCAACAAGGCTTCTTTTTCCGCGATGGCGATGCGCGGTCGCGCTCGGTAGTATCCGGGACTTCCCACCGGTATCACGGTATTGAGACCATCATTCCCACCCGAAAGTTGGACCACCACCAGAACTCGCTCTGGAACCGAACCCGGTCGGTCCAATCCATGTGCCATGTTCTGGTCGGCCATCGCGAGTCCGCTACGGGCCAGAAATGCCGGAGCACTCGTGGCCGTTGAGATCATGGCCATCCCGCTGTAGAGAAATTCACGTCGAGTAAAAGCGATTCCTTCGTGAAACATTCCTGAAACTCCAATACGGCACCCACAGGCGCCTCAGCACAGCTGGTACTCCGGCATTGCGCAGATCAATACCAGCAAACTAACTAGGGTATCGGTGGTCACTGTTTGGCCGCTTCTAGTCATAAAATCCAGCAAAGGTACGCGCCTCGCAGCAGGCACGTGCGATCCCAAGTAAACATCCACCAAATGATTCGCTACCGAGGTCGGGTGCCGGTCACCTACACCCAGAAGTACCATGGGGTCGTAATCTTCATCTCCATGCCGTGAGCCACCGCGACGTGATCCCTTTCCGGTGATCAAATATAGGCACAGGTTCTGACGCGCAAACAAAGTCGCGGTATTAATCCAACTAGAACCACCATCCCATCCAGCAACCGATGGCGGGTCAAACAACTGTTGACCCATACGGCGCATCGCCTCGCGCAACATCCGGGGGTCTCGATGCGGCGTGTTCATCGCCCGAATCGTCCCCGCCAATAACTCCGCTGGGCTCTTAATCTTCTTTCCCACAACGGCCGAGTCATAGAAATGGCGGCTGCGAAACAGATCCTTCAAGAGCGGCTGTAACTGGTAGCGGTCTCGGAAAATCCGATCGCCCATCTGATCGATAACCCGCTTCGAAGCTGGGGGCCAGCGATCCTCTTCCTCATCGATGTCAAGCACAAAGTATCGATAAAGCTTGAATGCCACGAAGCGGGCGCAACGCTTGCGGGCCAGGATAATGTCAACAAAGTCGTCGCCATCGAATGGGCCCGTCTGGCCGAAAATCGTCTTACTCGATCCATCGTGGGCCCGACGGCGAAACGAAAAATCGTTGTCGTTGACGTGATAGCCAGTCAGCGATCGAGCCCCTTCACGAATATCTCGCTCACGATACTGGCCCTCGCCCAAAGTGAATAATTCCATGAGTTCCCGGGCCATATTTTCGTTAGGCTTACGTGCATTATTTCGATCGTTATTAAGAAATTTCAGCATGGCCGGGTCGCGAACCACACCTCGAGCTAGATCTGCAAAACTCTTTGCACCGTAGGTTCGCATCATCTGATTCTGCTGATACATCAGGTACGCATCACGCACGTTTCGATGCCGGGTGGCAAAATGCCCGTGCCACAGCAAAGCCAGCTTCTCCTCCAAAGGCCGCGGGGTCTGAATCATCCTTTGCAGCCACCAAGACTGTAAGCGGATGTGCATCGCACGGTCCTCGCGCCGGGACTGTATCCGTCTGCTGCGAAATTCGCGAAGGGCATCTTCGTCTCCGGATTGCCGCGCCGCTCGTGCTGCACGGCGCTCATCCGTGGAGAGGGGGCGGATTACATCGGGATCTACGTCCGGTCCGGTCCCGGCAATGTTGTCCTCCGATCCGAGCAACCCCTCGACCGCACGATCGAGCCCCGCGTCCCACACCGCAGCAACCTCGGCCGGACTACCACCAAAACCCACCCGCCATAACAGATGGCGAGCCGCCGCTGGGCTCCAATCGCGACGTGGCAGCCTATTGAGACTCGTGGAGATGGCCATTGGTAGAGAAACGCCTCTGCCGCCATGTTATTGCCGCATAGAATTGGCACTACGCACTCAAAAGTGCCCCCCCTGCCTATCGGATCCAACCCGATGGCGAAAGGCGAGTATTCCCTCGCACCACAATTCGTCGGCTCGGTCAGGGCCCCAGTGTCTCGGCCGACGCCCCACGGGCACCGACGTCAAGTGGCAAACTAATCAGAAACATTGTCCCCTCACCTGGTTTCGATTCAACTTGCACTGTCCCATCATGTTCCGCGATGATTTTCCGTGTAACCACCAGACCCAAACCCGTACCGCGATAACCTTTAGTCGAATAGAACGGCTCGAACAGTCGCTGCTGGTTGGCCTCAGTCATGCCAGCACCGTTATCCATAACACGAATCAACACCTGTTGCCTATCGGTATCGAACTCACAGCGTAAAGTGACCGCCCCGGTTTCCGGCTCCACGGCATCCAGACCATTGCTCAAAAGATTCAGCACCGCCTGATGTATGCCACTGGAATCAACCGGTATCGGGGGCAGATCTGCTGCAAAATCGGTAATCATCGCCACCTTTTTGGTGTCGAACTGTTTCTGTATCAGCAACACAGCCTCATCCAGAAGTTGCGGCAAGTTTACCATCTCTAGCTCGGGCTGGCGCTGCGCCGAATAAGCAAGCATATTCATTGCCAATTCATAGATTCTCTGCTGGTTTCGGGCCACAATCTGCCATCCGTTGTGAACCACGGCCATGCTATTCTTTTTCAGACCAAGATCGACCACATCTGCACCGCCGCGCATCCCCTGAAGGATGTTCTTGATCGAATGTGAAAGTGATGCCACGGTCTGACCAACACCGGCCAGCCGTTCCTGGCGCAACCTCTGGTCGTACAAATGAGCATTGGCCAATGCCAGGCCTGTATGAACCCCAATCGCGGTCAGAAGTTGTAACTGGTCCTCCGTGTGCGTGTAGTTCTTGACCTGAGAATCAAGGTGAATCACACCGAACATCCGGTCCTTGTAACGAATGGGCGCACACATTGCCGACCGAATTCCATAACTCTGCACACTGTCACCAGAAGCAAAACGGACATCGTTCATGGCGTTGGCACTAAGCACCCCTATCCCCTTACGAGTCACATAGCGAACGATCGTCCGGCTGATGGTGCTCTCTGACACCTGCTTTCCCTCCGATCGCTTGCGGTGACGGACCACAATCGGCTTCGGATCGTGCTCGGTATCATCCTGAAGCAAGATGAATCCGCGATCGGCTTTGAAGTAGCCGAAAATCACGTCCATTACTTTCTCCAGAAGTTCCTGCCGATCGGTGGCCGAACCGATCAATGCTGTCAGTTCGTAAACGACGTCCAATTGAAACTGGGCCGCGGCCGCGGGATCGGGCACCGCCATGATCATCGATTCATCACTGGACATCGCGGTGTACTCGACACTGATGTCGATCTCGCTACGCCCCACCATTCGTACCGACGTGGAGGCCTCATATGGCTCATCACCAAAAAGAAGCAGGCTCATGCCGACTCGGATCTGATCCCCGACATGCAGCCGCCTCGGTTCGGTCACAAGTACTCCGTTGACATAAGTGCCATTGGCCGAGTGCAGATCGTTGATGTACCAATCGCCGTTATCAGGCGTCAACTCCGCGTGTCGACGCGAGATCGTCCGATCGGTCAACGGGAGCGATTCGCTGGAACGACCGATCTGCTGTGGCTCGTTGTCCGGCACCTCAAACCGCCGACCCTGATCCGGCCCCTTCAATGCTGAAAGCACCATCGCCATGTCTTGCTCACTTGATTGGATCGGATCCGTCTAGACGTTCTTTCCATTGGGCCAACTGTTGCTTGAAGCCGCTAAGCCCCGCATTGCCCGCCGTCTGATACCGGCGAACTACATTGTGCGACCCCAGCCAATCATACACGTCTGCACCACAAATATCTGCGCCAGCGGCTTCATTGATCTGCTCCTGCGATAGCTTGCGCAACTCGCCCAAGCCATCAGCCTCGCAGGTCCGAACCAATCGTCCCACAACTTGGTGGGCCCGGCGAAACGGGACGCCCTTCGTGACCAAGTACTCGGCCAGTGATGTGGCGTCCAGGTACCCCTCGGTGAGCATCGATTCAATCCTTTGTTCGTCAAAACGCGTGGTGTGAATGATAGACGCCGCCACGTCAAGGCAATCACACACAGTGTCGAATGCAGAAAATACGTGTCGCTTGTCCTCCTGTAGATCGCGGTTGTACGCGATAGGCAAGCCCTTGAGCGTCGTCAGCAGTGCCGCGAGATGGCCGTAGACTGCCCCCGTTTTTCCGCGAATCAACTCGAGCAGGTCTGGGTTCTGCTTCTGTGGCATCATGGACGATCCTGTTGTGTACGCGTCATCTAACCAAATGAATCCAAACTCAGTCGAGGCATAGAGAATCCACTGCTCGGCCCATCTCGACAGCCACATGCTGATCATTGTCAGGGCATATACAAAATCAACCGCGCAGTCGCGCGACGCCGTTGCCTCGATACTGTTGGGTGCAAGCGACGCCAAATGCCGATCTAACAGAGGACTCCGGAGGGTATGTTCGGGATCTAGGGGTAGTCCAGATCCCGCCACAGCGCCAGCGCCTAATGGTGATTCCATGCGCTCAATCGATGCCATGCGGTCTTCAGCCCGGCTCAATGCCGAGGCCCAAGCAAGTAACTCCGCACCGATGACAATCGGCTGAGCACGTTGCAGATGCGTATAGGAGGGCAAGACCAAATGGCCATATCGCTCAGAAAGAAAAATAGCCGCATCATAAAAGGAGCGTAATCTCACATGAACCTGATCGACGGCATCCCCAATCCAAAGCTTTAGGTCCAGTACGACCTGGTCATTTCGACTCCGCCCGGTGTGCAGTTTCCGCCCGGCATCTCCGGTCTTCTCCACCAGCGCCGCTTCAATGCACATATGCACATCTTCCAGTTCCATCTTCCAACCAGACCAACGATCCCCCTGGTGATCGATTTCGGACTTAATCTGCTTCAGACCGTCCTCAATGGTTCGCAACTCATCGGGGGACAGTAGCCCGACATGCTTGAGCATCCGCGCATGGGCGAGCGATCCGTTAATATCGTGGGCATAGAGCCTCTTGTCCCAATCGAGAGAAGAGACGAACCGGGATACGACAGGATCAGTCTCAGTACCCGATGACTTGGCGTGCTCCCAAGGTTTACGCGAAACGGACATGCCCCAATTCTATCTCGGAACTCCCACGATACCCAATTCGAGCCGATCGGAATACAAATCCCCAATAATTTTTCTCGATTCAGAAGGAAATTCTGTCCACATCAACATCGCCGCCTGTCTCGAAGGAATCGGGCAGATAGCGATGGTGCACACGAATGATCCGAGCAAGGCTGGCGGCCAACAGCGGCGCCACCGCATCACAGGTCTCCACAAACGTTGGATCGAAGGGATCGCTGCAATCCCGAAACAGGGTGATTACGGCCAGAGTGTCCTCCTCATACCGACAGGCGAAGGCAATCAGATGGCTCTGAGACAGGAAGGTGACATCATCGCCAATCCAGCGGCATACGGTCTCTGCGCTAGTGGCATGAACTAAGTCAAAGTGCTCGATCACCTTCGGGGCAAGCACATCGGCAAAATGTTCCAGAATGATATCTGTCGACTCTGTGGCACAGTCGTAATTCACATATCCACCGAGACTGAACTCATCCATAGTCCCTGGAAGAAAGATGGCGGCGTTGGTGGGTCCAGACTTCTCGACTATAAATTCTAGCGATCGACGTAGCAGTTGCTCCAGATCTAACTCATTTCTTACCATCGCACTGAATTCGCCACTAGCGGCCACATGCTGCATCTGTGATGCAAGCTCCTGATATGCAGCTACAAGGTCGTTGCACAACACGTCCACCTGCTCGGCTACATCCAGACGGGCCTGATTCAGCTTGCGACAGAGTCGACGTAACCGACCAATGCGATTGGTCAAGATCTGGTCACGCATGTGTCGGGACCGCACGCGCTGAATGCATGCAGACAACTGCGCCTGATCCAGTGGGAGAGCCAAAAGATCGCAGACACCAGCTCGAATCGCGGCCACCGCAACATCCATGTTGGCGTGATCACTAACCATGACGATCTGCACGTTCGAATGACCCTGGCTCAACTGCCGCACCAATTCGACCCCGCTGCCATCGGGAAGACGGTCGGCAACAAATATCAGATCTGCAGGCTCGCAAGCAATTTGCGTCCTGGCCTCGGCAGCCGTAGCAGAATGGATCAGACGCAACCGCCGCTGCCCTCCGACCGCCTGTCGGATGAACCTCACCAGATCATCCTGGGGATCAACTAGAAGAATATGCAGATCATCGCTGCGTTTTCTTGCCTTCTGTCGGCCCGTTGGGGGCGGTTGTGATTTATGTGGCACAGTCATCTCCTCCCCGGCTACACGATTCGCACCTCACTGGGTTGCCCTCTCCCTAGGACTGGATCATGGCCTCCGATGCCGTATCGGCTCATCTGCTGCTTGAATCGAGTGGCAGAATCAAGCTGGCAGTCGTTCCCTTGCCGAGCACGCTGCGTAAACGGATCTGTCCACCATGAGCCTTGCTCAATTGATCGGCTCGGGCCAACCCCATTCCCACGCGGCGCCCAGCGGACTTAGCGGAAAAAAATGGATCAAAAGCATGATCCAGAGTGCGATGATCCATGCCATCCCCGTCATCAATCACCTGAATCACGATGGCCCGACCGCTTGGCTCCACCTGCGCGGTGACCTGAACCGACTTCTTGGGATTGGACTGAATGGCATTAGCAAGCAGTTCGAACAGCGCTCGCTGAATGTGTTCGGCGTCTAGAAAAACCAAGGGTAAATCTTGCTTGATCTGTAGGAATATCGGAAGCTTCTGGTCTCGCCCCTCATGCTGGGATTTGACCTGTCGGATCCCAGCAGCTAGCAGTGCCGGCAGGTCCGTGGGCTTAGAATCAGGGCGTGGTGGCTCAGCAAACATGTGCAACGCCGTAATTAGATCGCTAAGGCGATGGGCCTCCCGATAAACCAGATTCGCTGCTTTCTGCTGCTGGGAACCGGCCGGTAGAGTTCTGCTCAGAAGCTGACTACGCCCAGAAATGACCGCAAGCGGATTGTTCATCTCGTGGGCAGCACCAGCAGCCATTTCACCAAGTCGGGCCATGGATTCCTGGCACAACAACCGATCCTGAGCTTCGGCCAAGGCCAGATTTGCCTCCGCCAACTGCTCGCCCAAGCGCCGGGCACCGTCGTGCTGTGCGGCTGCAGCGATGGCTGCTCCCCATGTCGATGTCAAGGCCCCCAGCAGGGGCAACGACGGCAACTTCTCCCGATCGTGCAGCAGAATCGCCACGGTTCCCCAGCCGCTACTCAGCGGAAGCAACCGCACCTGACGTAGATCTTCGGCACTGGCCAGATAATCCGCAATCCATGGCAGAATCCCCATCAGGCTCACACCGTTACCGCCAACCGACGAGTCTGCCAGTTGATCTAGGGCTCGGGTGGCCGGAGGCGGATCCATGTACTGCGAACGCATCGGCCGACCGTCATTGGAATAGACACTGATCAACCATGTTGCCGCGTCATCCTGTTCCCGAGCCTTGGGATAAATCATCCCATAGAATCCTGAGCCCAACAGTGTGCATGCGGAGCCAACCACTGCATCGAGAACGTCATCAACCCGACGTCCCGGCACCGCGGTCTCGTGAAACTCGCTAATTGTTTTCAAGATCCGCCCCTGGGCCGCGGCCGTACGGCTACGTGTTTCCAGCGAGCGGTTCAGCCGCCCCAGCGCCACGTTGGCCTGCTGGATTGACTGTAGAAGTAGTTGCTGGGTAGGCCGGGTGTTCAACCCGATTGACTGGCCCCGCTGTTCCAACTCGCCATGCAAGCTCTGCACAGCGGCATCCACTACCGAGCCGTCCAACTGAAGCTGCTCGATCAAACGCCGTGGATCTTCCTTGAAAGTGAAATTTCCTGAAAACCCGACGTGCTGGCGCCGTGCAATGCCATCAGCCAAGGTAATCAGGCCGATCATCCGCCGGTGCTTCAGTTGCGGCAACGTGTGATAGGTCGAGCCATGCAGCCAGATACAGTCCTGAATCATGTGAGGCAAGTGCCACTGCTCAGCAACGCGCTTGCCTGCGATATGATGGTCAAGCCCCATCACCCGGCGCTCAAGCTCGCCGATGCTTGCTTGATTAAGTTCGGTCAGCTCGATCACACGGGCAAAGGATTTTGGAAGAACACAATCGAGTGCCAACTTCCCCACGTCGTGCAATAGGCCGCACACGAACGCTTCATCTGCAACCAACTCTGAATCGTCAGGGTGCCCTCTGGCAATCATCTCCGCAAGGATGGCTACCGCCAGACTGTGGATCCAAAAGGCCTTACGATCAAAGTGATGCCCTAATCGCATCATATCATCGGGGTCTTGAGATTCGGTGTGCAGAATTCGAACGTCAGCGACAGCCGATTCCTCCTCAAACAACTCGAACACCTTGATCGACAGCACGGCATTACGAATGGCGTTGAAACCAAGCAATACAACTGCCTTGTCAATCGTCATGACATCGCAGCACATTCTCTTGTCTGTGCTGCGGCAAAGGCCGAGAATCTTTGCAGTGAGCGCCGGATCGGCCTCAACCACTTTGATTACTTCACTCGCATGTGAATCGTCACTTGCAGTCAGTGAGAGCAACCGCGTGGCAACGGCAGGCAGAGTGGGCAGCGAATCAATCTGCCGCAGGATCAGCTCAATCCGAGCAGGCTTGGACAACTCGGCGGAGATCATCTTTCTATGCGGGCCGGGAATTGCAAGGATTCGATCACGTTCGTATTTATCGTGATCGACACGTGAAGTCCGACGCCGCCTCCTTTACAGCTCCAGAAGCGAGTCGATCCGCTGCTGAAGCTTTCCAACATCAAACGGCTTCTTGATGAACTCATCAGCCCCCGCCTTTAGAAGGTCGTGGACTTCATTTTGGTTCACCACGCCAGAAACGACCACGATACGCGTCTCGTGCAGATCCACGTTCTCGCGAATCCGCTGACAAACGACATTCCCATTGATATCCGGAAGCATGTAATCAAGAACAACCAGGTGCGGCTTGAACTGCTCGGTTAGCATGCCCGCGTCGTAGCCTGTCATGGCCGTCTTGACCTCAAACCGTCCGTCTCGACCTAGCATCTCGACGAACATCTCTATAATGCCCGGATCATCATCAACCACCAGAATCCGACGTTTGCCACGTTCGAATCGGTCAGCTGGGATCCCATTCTCACGCATGAAACGGATCAACTCATCACGTGGAATGCGGCGAAACCTTGAACCCGGCACCCGAAATCCGTGCAATCGCCCGCTATCAAAACAGCGGATGATGGTCTGCTGCGAAACTTTGCATAATTCAGCAGCTTCACCGGTTGTGAAGACCTGCTTCCCATGCAGTCCGGTGGCGGCGCCTATATTGTTGTTATTGTCGTTTGCAACCATCGTCGCGATCCTCCGATACGGTCGCCTTAACTGCCGGACCACACCCCTTGGAAAATCTTTCCTATCTTGTCCACCTTTTCATCGGAAAGGCGGGTGAGCGACTTAACGCCGCGACGATACGATGTCTGAAGATATCGGACTTCGAAGGGGGATTACAGTCCGTCGGGAAGATGGTCCATGCAGTAACATCGCACTCCCTCGGACATCTGGGCATAGCGGAATTCGAGGCGGGGATCGGTTCGCTCTGTGCGACCGCACGTGACACATTGGTGAAATGGTTCGGCTGCCGCCTGAGATGCCACACGCTGGGCCCGTATGCGGCGGTGGCCTCCTCGAACTTTACCAAGGATCAGGGGCCAGAAAAACAAAAGAAAATTCGCGACCGAAACCAGAATCAACCCTCGTTCCTGCCAGGATCCCTGCACAGTCTGGATCCCAAGAAAAATCCACGTCACCAGAGCCAACCACCTGACTTTCACGGGAAGAATGAAAAACAAGTAGATCACGAAGTTGGGGTGAAGCACAGCAAATGCGAGGAAGATGGAAGTGAGAATATAACCATTGGTTGCCCGACCCAATGGATCGATCCACGCAGCACCCAAAGTGGCGGCATAACCAATCAGGACGAATACTGTGTATCGAAAACTGCCCCACTGACTCTCGAGGGCTGCACCCATCATCCAGAGCAGGTACATGGCAAAAAACATGAATACAGCATTTAAAGAACCACCGGGCGAGACAGAAGGCATGAACATGAATAACAGGAGTCGCCACCACTGGCCCTCGGTCACTCGCTTCGGCAGCAGTTCCAATTGTTCAAGAATATCTGGCTGGGTGAGCCCGACGATAAAGAAAAAGCACTGGCCAATCACCAAGTAAAGCGTGAGATTTGGAATTGTGATCCAGCGGAATCGCCGCTCCAATCCATCAAGCATGACACGAATATACACACACAGATCACATCGCACATTAAATTGGCCTGCTCAGACCCCATACAGATCCGGGCGGCGATCACTCAACACTGTCATTTTCTGCCGTACCCGTGACGCCTCATCGATGTCAATCGTAGCGGTAAGCACTTGCTCATCCTCACCGGCTTCCGCAATAATCGTCCCCCATGGATCGATTATCGCTGAATGACCGCAGTAAGTGATCTGCGAGAGATCGGGCACGCTCTCATTTCCAGCCTGATTAACCGCCACCATAAACATTTGATTCTCAATCGCCCGAGCTCGCACGAGTGTGCGCCAGTGGTCTAGGCGAGGATGTGGCCACGCTGCCGGCAACAGTTGTAAGATCACGCCTCGCAATGCATAGGTCCGAAACAATTCAGGAAAGCGAAGGTCATAGCAGATCGCCAGCCCTGTCCGCCCCCAGGGAAGATCGACAGCAACAAGCCGATCGCCCGGGGCCAGAAACCGCTGTTCGTCGATCAAGGTAAACAGGTGGGTTTTACGATATACGCCTTGGAGATTGCCGGCCGGATCCCACAAAATTGATGTATTGGCCTTATGCCCCCGTTCATCGAGGTCGAGCACCGAACCATTAATCCACACCTTATGTTGGCGTGCGATCCCAGCCACCTCTTGGATCACCGTGCCTGACTGCCCCACTAGATCCGCATATCGCCCCCATTGAAATCCGGTGGTCCACATCTCAGGCAGACACACCAGCATGGCCCCCTCTCGGGCCGCATTCGCGATCAACCGGTCTGCTTTTTCGAGATTGCGGTCCGGCTGTGCTGGGAGGACATCCATCTGCACGATAGAAACTGTCAGATCCATTAAGTGGACAGTTATACCCTCTGGCGCCAGTCGGCGCCATGAGCAGCAACCCGGATCGATCCGATCAGGAGCCCTGATCACTTCAGTTCGACTGACCAATAGGCATTGTCGAGAAATTGTTTCCAACTGGCGTACTTATTGTTGCCCAAGCGAACCGAAATGATCGGATTGCGATGGGGCCGCATAGGAGGCCTTATTAGCATCATCCTCGCTTGCGTCGACGTTCTTCCACCCTTCCGGCAGTTACAGGCGGCACAGGAACAAACGAGGTTCTCCCACGAATTATCGCCTCCCTGGCTTCTCGGAATCACGTGGTCCAGCGACAACTCACTGGTAGGAAAGTGCTTGCCACAATACTGGCAGCGGTTGTGATCGCGGGCAAAGATATTGCGGCGATTAAGCTTGACCTCCTGACGGGGCAATCGATCGTACCCCAACAGGCGGATCACCTTCGGGACCGCGATCTGCATATGCACCATTCGTACAAACTCATATTCTGGCCCGGCAAAACTCCGTACAAATGCGGGAATCTCGGTCCATGATTCAAAATCGTGGCCGGAATATGAGCCATCGTCAACGCGGATCGCCTCGGCCAAGTCTCGCACCAATAAGGCGAAGGCGCGGCGGGCATTGATCACACAGATCGCCATCCACAACTTGTTGAGCACGAGAACGTGCGAGTTCAAGGCGCTAGCGTGACCGTTCATTGCGGATCAATTCCCACCTGAACCTGTAGCATCAAATGATAGCAGCCGGTCTGGATGCGGACAATCAAAAAGTTCGGTAATCTGATTCTGTCTGACCTGTGCAGACCTGGTCTGCCAGTTTGGCCCAATCAGCGGAACTTTCCATGATGCCGGAGTTTGCCCAGTGGGGTCCCACGGGATAGGCTCTGCGGTAACCGGGCGGATGCCGGAGTGGTCAAACGGGACGGGCTGTAAACCCGTTGGCGAAAGCCTTCGCAGGTTCGAATCCTGCTCCGCCCACTTGGATGGTTTTTGTGTCTACCGCATTTTCGTAAACACCATCACAGTTCAGGCGCCCAATCTCCGAACTGGTCTTCAAGTCAGTTCGAGTGATTTCGTACGCCTGCTCCTGCCCCATATGTTTCTGAACCCGTTCTAATGCCTGATCGAAGTGGCCATCTTAACCTAGGTATTGACACTGCTGAGCAACACCGGCCTGCCTTGATCATGATGCTAGAGGTCTGCTCTTCTAGCGTATACGCATGATCAAACAATAACTGTCGGGCACAAGGGCGATCCGAATACTGAACCCCTTGGTGCAAATGAATGATCGTGCCGAGCACCCTCCGTGGCACTGGCACGACGATTCGTTTTCAGCAGGCCGAGCAGTCCTTTTTATCCGGCCGCCTTGATGGCTTGGCGGAGTCTCGCCACAAGTTGCCGCGGCGTTAACTCGGCTGTCTCGCCCGGAATCAACACGGGTGTATCCTGTTTGATTTTCCTTTCCATCCGTTGCGCTGCCGTCACCACCGTCGAATGATTCCGCCGCTGCATCGCTGCAGCAATCTCAGGGAAACTCATCGTCGTCATGGTGCGTGCCAGATAGGCCACGAGGGAGCGAGCCAGCACAATGTGTTTGTTGCGACCACGACCGGCAATCTGGCTCCGATTCACCCCAAGTTGTCGAATCACTGCATCAATAACCTGTTCAAAGCGCACCGGCCGATAATCAAGCTCATTCTGCTCCATCGCGAGCAGACTATCGACAAGAACATGGCCCACCGGCGCCATCGGAGTGGTATCGCCACTGTCACCCAAGAGCATCGCCATGGCATGTAGCCGTGTGAGCAGGCCCTCGATATCGCGCACCGATCCAACCGCTTGCTGCGAGAGCCTCTCGATTGCTGAAGGCAATAACGTCATGCCACGGCGATCAGCAAGCACGCGAAGTAATTTGATTCGCGTCTCAGGATCAGGGGGACGAATCTGAACTACCAAGCCACGAACGCAGCGACTGATCAGCGGTTTGCTGAATTGCCCCAGCCCCTTGGGGTGGCTATCGCTTGCCAGCACAACGCGTGCCCCCGCCAGATCGATCTGATCAAAACAATGTAGGAATTCGGCTTGAGTCTTCTCACGTGGCCCGAGAAAATGAACGTCATCAACTGCCAGAAGATCGAGTTGCCGGATGCTGCGACGAAAACCATCGATCCGCCGCTCACGCAGTGCGTGGATGTACTCATTGGTAAATTGCTCACCGGTGGTATAACGCACACGACATCCAGGCTCTCTCTCCAAGCGACGTCGGCAGATTCCTTGGAGCAAATGCGTCTTGCCTACGCCACATTCGCCATAAAAGAAGAGCGGATGTCCAGATACCGCCGTATCTTCTTCCGCAATCTGCGTGCCTGCAGCAAACGCCAATTCGTTGGACGTGCCAACAACAAAATCCTCAAGCCGGTAGCGAAACCGGTGTACGGACTCATTGGATGCCGTGCGAGCCGGAGCCGGCCTCATGGCGGCCTCGTGATCCGTTGGAACAGCACATTGGAAACGAGTCGGCTCGACCCGCACATCTACCTGCACTTCATGGCCGAGTTCCTCCTTCGCTGCGGCACGCAAATCCGACTCGTAACGACGACGAATACCCGTAGCGGCAAAGGGTGTGGCGACGAAAACATCAAGTTGAAGAGCTGTTTCGTCGTACTCAATGCGGGCCGTGTGATCAAACCACAAAGAAAATCTCTGTGGTCCGAGGCTGCGTGCCAATCGCTCTGCGATGCGCGCACCGACACTGCCTGAAAAAGTGGCCGTGCTCACAATTACTCCTTGGAGGATCTTCCTCGGTAAACTGGCCTCGCCATGACACGGGCCGGGGATGGAACAGCGCCGGAGTTCTTCTCCAACGCGGACAAAGAGGCATACCGCCAGAACGAATCCGTCTACTGCCACGTGACGCTATCGCCAACTAAGCGTCGCAGCCCACCAGGCCCATCCTTGCCCAACCACGCGGAGCGGCATTCCTTTGCCAGCCGATGGAGGGGAGAATAGCGACAACCGGGATCATATTCAACCGCATTCAGCCATCAACCTAGCAGCAAAATTGTTTCAGTACTTGAAAATGCAAGTCGTTACACGCAAGATTTTTTTTTCCTAGGATTTCCATGAGTTGAATCACCTGTGGATAAGGTGATTACTTCCAGCATGCACTCATACAGAGTTGCAATTCTGCAAGGCATAGATCATCGCGACTTTATGGCCTGTCGAGCGAAATCCCAGCCCACGATAGAGATTCACGGCCGGCATGTTACGCTCGTCAACCGCCAGAATAACACCTGATACACCTCGCCTGTGCACTACTTCAAGCCCAAAACGAAGGATCCGCCGCGCCAATCCTTGACGGCGAAATGCCTTTGCCAAACCGAGATAGACCAACTCAAACGTATCACCCTGCGCCGCCTCGTTTAGCAGCATCACGCCTATAGGATCGTGCCCGCGGCAGAACACGAACCAAGTCTCGGGGCAGAACTGACCGGTCGCCTGATGCCCATCAATCACCTCGTCAATCATCCGCAATCCCAGCAGGCTGGGACAATCCAACGTCGCTTCGTAACTAGCCGTAATCGCGGTGGCAAACTGACAGCGGCTCGCATTGTTCCACTGCAGCACCGTCAGGCCAGCATCCTCAAAATGGGGTGGACTTAACCTAACCTCACCACATCGCTGCATATAGATAAGCACCGCCAGGTCCTCAAATCTGGCTGCTCGCAGTGATTGCCTCTGCTGTTCCTGAGATGGATCCAGCAGGCATTGGATCAGCCGCAAGTGTTGTGGATCCTGCCCCCCGCAGGCGACTTGGATCAGCGTTGGCATCACCTCATCGACCATGACCGACCTTGGCGAAAGGAACATCATTGCGGTACGGCCTGCTGAGGGCACAATCAGCACACTTGCAATCGGCCTGGTTCCCTGGCGAGCCACCCAGAGCTCATCCAGTCGCAACCCCTGTGAACGGGTGAAATTGAGAAATTGCTGCACAGCGGGATCAGAAGGGTCGGTATGACCGGTCAGAAGCACCGCTAGTGCCTGGCGGTGCTTCTGACCGGTGGCACGGCTGAACGCCCACTGGTACGAATCCATATGCGCCATTTTGGGCCTGATACGGCGTTCTTCGCGGTTCATTGTCTGAAACGGACCCGGCCCGTACAATAAGCTCTGAGCCCAACAACACCATCAACGCTCGGATACGGTCGGCTTCTGACTTTGATATAGGAATCTGCTGCGATGACTCTTCTCTCTTCCCGGTCAGCTCTTATATGCATCGTCCTTGCAACCATTACTCTATCACCGTACGGAGCTCTCGGTTACCCCGAACCAGCAATTGTCAGTCCATCCTGGAGCTTGAAGTTTGAGTTCAACGAACCCAGACCGATCGCCGTTAAGACCCTCAAAGACACGATTCAATGGTACTGGTATATGCCGTATAAGGTGGTCAATCTCACGGGGAAAGATCGATTGTTCATTCCCGAGATCACCATTGCTACCGACTCTGGACAGATAATCACTGCGGGAAGGGACGTGCCCCCGGCGGTCTTTAACTTGATTAAAGAACAGTTGCAGAACCCACTACTAGAAAGTCCCATCGAGATTGTGGGCAAGATTCTGCAGGGTGAAGACTACGCGCGAGAAGGCGCGGCAATCTGGCCTGCATTTGGCGAAGACGTGGACGAGTTCACCGTATTTTTCGCAGGACACAGCGGAGAGAATGCAACGGTGCAGAATCCAGTCACAAAACAGAATGTGCTAATGCGGCGGACCAACATGCGTCGATTCAGTGCCCCAGGTAACCATCCGAATCCTGAAGCACAACCGGTCATCCTCATCGAACAGACCGACGTCATGCGCTAACTCAAGCTAGCCCCGATCAACCACAAGAACGCGGGGCAGACTCTCATGGTCAACCAGTACATGGGCATTCTCTAAACCCTTGGCCTGTTGGGCCAACTGTAAAACCGTGCTTTTCTGCGAGGCCGCGACCTCAAGCACTAACTGACCGGAATTGGCCAGAAAACGGCGTGCCCCCTCGATCAGTGGCCGTACAAACCGCAGCCCGTCTGGCCCCCCGCGCAGCGCAATGGCCGGTTCCTGCTGTTTCACATTGGGAGAGACATTCGCCCACTCTTCATCGCTGATGTAGGGTGGATTACTTACCAGATAGTGGAATTGTCTCGACCCCAACGGCTCTAGTAGATCTCCAAGACAGAATTCAATCCGAGTATCAACGCCGTAAGACACTGCATTGTCGTGAGCGACCTTAAGGGCATCGGGACTGATGTCAGTAGCAACGATTTTGGCCTGATCAAGGTGCCGGGCCAATCCAATCGCAATGGCACCACTGCCCGTCCCGATGTCCGCGATCAGCGGGGCATGGAAGCCCAGCACATGCCTTGCGTGGTGGATGACATGCTCAAGCACGGTCTCAGTACTAGGACGTGGAATCAACACTGCAGGACCGACGCTTAACATCATGGAGAAAAATGGCGACTGGCCCACCAGGTAATCGACCGGCTCATGGGCAACTGCCCGCTCTACCAGATTGCGGTATGCCGTCCGCTCCAATTCACTGGCAGGCCGATCAGGCTCCATGTACAAGCGGAGACGATCCACCCCCAAGACATGGGCCAGCAGCATCTCGGCCGCCAAACGCGGGCGATCGATGCCCTGCCGCTCAAAGTGCCGGCTTGTCCACTGCAACAAGGCCCGACTCGTCCAAATATCTAGGGCCATGGCATGAATCATAGAATGATTTGGTCCGACTCGTGGCCAACAATGCCGGGTATACCGATCCACCGCAGTTCTGAGTCCGGGTGTTGTCGGAGTCAATGAACCAATACTCCACGCAAAAACCCTCGCCCCAGACCTCAAACGTGGTACAATTGTATTATGCCCTTGGCCTTCATGGCCATCCTCGTGCTGGGCGGTACTTCAGCAATGTCCGCCCAGATCGAACCCGCCTATCAGGGAGTCGATCAGGCGGTCTCTGACTACGACCCGCTACAAATATCGATACGCCGGATTGAACTGGGTAATGGCCAATTCAACGATCACTACACGCTGCGCCAGCTGAATCGGCCTTCACTGGGACCGATTCCAGTCCGGTTGGAATCGGCGGCACCGTACGGCCTGAACTTACCGGGCAATTACCTGTACCGGTTCCCAGGTATGGAGGCTTTCATAGACAAGCCACAATACCTGGTGCGGTCGGGGTGGCAACGAAGGGATCTGGCGTTCAATCAAGTGCCCTACCAAGACGGCGCCTTCAAGGATATGGCCTCGGCAAACATGGTCTTCAACCTCATGCCCCAGTTGACTAAAACACCTGTGCGCCCGGCCAAGCCGACATGGATCGATACCCGCCTCAACGGCCGTGTTGGCCAGCAACTGGAAACCCAATTTCAGGTCCACGCCTACCCCAACGCCTTTGAAATCCCACCCATCACTGCTGGTCCCAAGGCTCCAACCGTGGTCCCCACCAATACCGATCTACTCTCACCGTGGATAGACTCAGCTAGCTATTGGCTGGAATATCGTGACCGCAACTCACTTTTGATCCGTCCGACCACCGATGCAGAGACTGTCGATTAGATGGATCCCGTCAACGGATCCGGCCACCAAACCCACGACGCCTGATGAATATGGCTCGATTGTCTCTGGTATCATGAGCGTGCGAGGTCGGCGCACGGCCACATAGTCCAGCCCCAAGCCATGGGCAAGCACGGTCTGAGCCATCTCTTGCTCCACTCGGGCCGGATCCGTCTCGCCACCCTGCTCGATCATCTCCCGTGCCCGCAACAACGACTGATACAAGCCCACTGCCTTGCGCCGCTGACCAGTATTAAGATAGCGATTTCGGCTCGACATCGCCAAACCATCCTCTTCCCGCACCGTGCCAACTTCAATGATCTTTACTGGAAAAAATAAATCCCGTACCAGAGCGTGAATCACACACAACTGCTGATAGTCCTTCCGACCAAAGGTTGCAAAATCGGGTCCAAGTATCCCGAGAAGTTTCAGAACCACACGGCAGACTCCGGGGAAATGGCCCACGCGACTTGCCCCTTCGAGATCAGCAGTCAGATCTGGAACATCCAGACACGCGGCACTAATGCTGGCAGAATACATCTGGTCAACCGATGGCACGAAGACGTGATCCACTGCTTCACTTTCACACAAAGCCAGATCTTCCTCCACCGAGCGGGGATAGCGATCAAAATCTTCCCTGGGGCCAAACTGGGTGGGATTGACGAAGATACTGACCAGCAGGTGGTCGGCGATCTGACGGCCACAGCGCAAGTGGGCCAAATGTCCGCCGTGCAGTGCACCCATCGTCGGCACCAAAACGGTCGTTCCAGCCAATCGGCACCTGAAACGCCTAGCATCTTCAATCGAGTGGGCAACCTGCATCGCTACAAGTTTAGAATATTGTCGCAGTATCGAAACCCATCGCTGCCCACCGATCCGATCAGGTGACAAGGGTGCAGAACGGCCGACGACCAGAGCCGATCGTATCATCATTGCCATAACCCGCTCTGCCCACCACCCAAGCTGCGGTTACACTTGTGCCCAATGCACGTCGCTCTGCTCGCCAACACGGCTTGGCTCGATGAGGAACTGGCGACACTCAAACATCTGGTCGTGGGTCTGCTCGACGAACAGATTCGTGTTACCGAGGTGGTGCCTGAGCGGCTACCAGTGGAAGAGACCGGCGATCTCATCGAACGCATTGCATGGAATGAATCCCGGTGGCCAACCCTGAACCATGAGCGGATGATTCGGCTTCAGGATCGGCTCCGTATGCTCGATGTCGATCTATTGCACGCGATGGACGGTCGGCTCTGGCGAAGTACTGCCTTACTGGCTGAGCGGATGAACCTGCCCGCAGTCTTCAGCGCCTCGTCACATCTGGACATGCGTCCCGCAAAGTTACTTGCAAAACGAATCAACCCGCAGCGTGTGGCCTTCACCGCCGCTACCGACCCAATTGCCCAGGGACTGCGAGAATACCTCGGCACCAATATCTTGGTACAGACCATTGGCCACGGCGTGTATCCCACGACAGGCCGTACCGACGCATTCGCTAGTAAATCGCTGTGTGCCATCGTCGCCGGCAATGGCGTACTCGATGCCAACTACCAGTCATTACTTGAAGGTATGGTCGATTTCTTGGCCATCCAATCTGAGGTACAGTTCTTTTTCGACGGGCAGGATTCGGATCAACATCAACTCTGGAAAGCGGCCAGCCGCCTGGGACTGCTGGCGAATCTCTCGCTAATTCCACGTCGGCTAGGCCACCGTGAGTTGCTGCTTCGCGCCGATGTTCTGATCCAGCCCCAAGCGTTGGGAAAGGCGCGCAGCCTCACCCTCATGGCCATGGCCCACGGCCTGCCGATTCTCGCCCATGAGGACCACTGGTTGGACTATCTGATCGATAACCAGACGGCATGGCTGGTTCCCCATCCTACAGCCGAAACATGGGCACGCTCACTGCAACGTGTCGTTAATGACAAACCACAAGCAAATGCATTGGGGCAACGAGCCCGGAAATGGGTGATTGCACAACACTCCGCCTCCAAACAGGTTCGTGGAGTCTTGGATACCTACCGCCGCCTGACCGGCGAAACGCTTAAGTTTCCGGGAGACCAGTAGGCTGAGGAAATAATGCGATCTACGGCTGATCCGCCATCGGCTCCAGATCTGTCGACGCCGGATTGGATAATATTTCAATATCTAGTGGAGGCAGCGGCTGCCCACCAAATCTGCCCGACTTAGAGTGCCCGAAGGTCACCTTTTCCCGCACTGATGCACCCGAAAAGTACACGGTATCGCTCTCTTTAGGCCAACCAAAAGGGAACTTGTCGAGCCAGCCGGGGGCATCGTCTGGATACAGGCTCCAAGTCATCTTGCTTGGACGTTGGGCACCAAACGGTGTGCGGACGTTTCCACTGTCACCAATGTCGTAGTCCAGAATCAGCTTGTAGTTCGGTGGCACGTCGTAGCTCCAGAATGGATCCTGTGTCACTGAATTATATACCGTAACAGTAGCTGGGCGGTCTGGATGGCTCCGATAGACGTTCCGATTCAACGACACGCAACCCCCGCTCATCAGAAGAACCACCATCCCTAGCGTTGTTGAAACAAACCAATTGCCAATGGGCATCATTTGATCCTTTAAGAGTTCGCCCCACACTTGCAGATCCGTTTTCCACAAGAACCGCGAGGTGTCGGCGAATCGTCTTTGTTATCGATTGACAGGTATACCTATCGTACCACAAAACCAACATCAGGCGTGACCGCTCAAGCTCAATAATCAACCAGAGCCATTGCCACACAATAATTCGAAATTGCGATGAAATTTTCATAACGGACAAAACTAGTATGCCAAGGTCACTTTACGCGCGGGCAAGAAGTCATGAGCGACCTCCACCTGCCCATTATGCAGCAGTCGCTATCTGGGCCGGTGCCCGAGCGTCACGGCCATTGTGATAGGCCACTACCTGTTAGCAGCCACCAAACTCAGCGGGTACGACGCAACGTTCCAAGGAGTATTACTTGAGATAATGACAGCCGGAAAGACTGAGGCAGTTGCCCCCCGTGCGGGGGTCGCACCCAGATCTTCCTGTCACCCAAAAAATAGGACCATAGTGTGCCGCTACTAAGCGGCGACAACTCAGAATCGCGCTTACCCACTAACTGGGGGGATATGAAATCACTCTGCATCAATGGCTGGCTGTTCGATCCGCCAAGTCATTGCCTCATCGCGACAATCGATGTGGACCATGAAAAACCGGCCCCGATAGCGCCAAAATAGTGGCCAGATCACATTCCGATCGGTCAATGGGATCTGTAGCTGGTCGATCTGTGCCGGTTCATGCCAAGCCAATTGCCCCTCATCACAATCCTGGCGGCCCACACAGACTGGACCGAGCACTTCGTAAAGAAACATCAACCAGTGCACCCGATCATAGGCGGCCTCAGAAACCACCCCGGTCAGATGCAACTTCTGTGGATTCAACAGCAGACCGGTCTCTTCGTGAATCTCCCGGACCGCGCAGCCCGTTGGACTCTCACCAATATCTACATCAAGCTTGCCACCCACAGGCGAATACAGGTGCCGATTCGGTAGCCTGCTGCGTCGCAAGAGTAACACGCGACCACGCTCGTCAAATAAGTAGCAGAGCACTGCGATCCGATATGGCAACGGTTCATTCACGAAGAGAATGATAGCGACTAGAAATATGCCGGTAAGCAAAACTGGGCGGAGAATCCGGCAGCCGTGGATCAGGCGGCCTCGCTGGTATCCTCAACGCTTGAAGTGGGTAATGCCGACGCATCTGGCGGCTCTGACCAGTCCTCGGCACCGTCTAGATCCAGCTGCATCGCCGCCGTCTTCCGGTAGCCCAGTTTCCGGATCACTTCCAATACTTCAGTCCAAGTGGGATAAGGACGGTTGTTTACCCGCTTGTAGGCATCGATGGCCTTAATGAAAAGGAACTGCTCGCTGGTCATCTCACCCTCTTCAGCAGCTTTCATAAAATCTGATCGGCGCCGGCCTGGACCACGGCGTCGCTCCAGACCCGTTCCGGGCGGTCGCGCATCCACGACGTTATTGCGGCGATCCGTGCTGTCTCGACGATTGGACTCGCTGTCATGCTGGGGGAAATCTTTTGTCATGGCTAACTCCCGGCTACAGAATTAAATTCAAACTCCGAAAAAAGGGGCCCTTTAATCATCCCCAAAATGATTCTCGTCGTCCCCATTCTCATCATTCCCGTCGAACAGATCATCATCGTCATCATCGTCATTGTCATCATCGTCATCATCGTCATCATCGTCATTATCGTCATCATCGTCATCGTCATCGTCATCGTCATCGCCACCGAAGAACTTGCCGTCGTCGTCAAATGACTTCTCGTCCTCTTCATCCTCATCTTCATCGTCAAAATAATCGTCGTCCTCAAACTTTTCATCCCCATTACCGGCAACCAACCAGCCGAGCCGGTATAGCCAAGGCGGGGTCTGCCCTTCATGCCAGATTGGGCTCATAGTAAATTGCCTCCACAGGGCTCTGGTGGACGTTGGCAGGTGCTGGGGGTTAAACTATCGGGCCTATTCAGGTTGTCAATTGCCTGCCCCAGGGAACCAGGGTCGTGACTCCGCCAGTCGAGAGGTGAACCGCAACCAATAACCACAGCCCCCCGCGGCAATCCGATAAAGAATCTGAATTGAATCGCCCCCTTGGTGGGCAAGATCCAATGAATGCAAGCCTTGACACCAATTCGACGACCTCGCGGTGGCACATAATTGCCGCCCTTGCCGCCTGGCTGCTGCCTGGCCTCGGGCACATCCTGATGGGCCAGCGCCGCCGCGGGTATATCCTCGGATCCAGCATCCTCGGCCTGTGGTTAGCTGGCCTCGTAATGGGCGGTATCTCCTGCATCGAGATGTACAGCCACATTGAGATACGAACCCAACAGCAACGATCCACCGATCGCTTCCGCGCCTGGTTCCTAGGCCAGATGCTGCTGGCACCGTCTCTGGCGGTTGCCTGGTACCACACACAACTTCGAAACCGTGTGCCAGCCAACCTGAGCACCCAGCGCCAGAAACGAAACTATTTTGCCATGGTTGATTACAGCCGGGTCCCCTTGCCAGATGACACACCCCCCTACTTCGAACCCAGTTACGGTCGCGTCAATGAGCAGGCAGTGCTCTACACCGCATTGGCCGGCATGTTGAATCTTCTGGCCATCATCGATGTACTCTACCGCGATCCCAAAACCGAGTTGTGCCAGGCAGGCACGCACGTTGGCAGTAAAATGGCAGAGATCCCCGCATGACTATTCTGATAACCATGGCGTGGCGCCCGCTACTGGATCCGGTGCACATCGAAGCCTACTGGATGGTTCTGATGCTGCCGCTGGTGGTGGCAGTCTCGGTGGTGTACAAAACAATCAAGCTGCCTGACCTCACGCACCTGCCGATACAGGTCACCCGGCTCAGCCTCCAGATCCTTGTCTTTTTTATTCTCGCTGCAGCAGCCCTCTGGCTATTAACTGAGTTGGGTTAAGCTGTCGGGGCACTAATCCGCATATGAAGGAACTGCTCGCCCAACTCGCCACCGGCCAACCGTTGTCTGAACAACAGGCACACCTCGCATTTGACCGGATCATGTCCGGTGAGGCCGATCCAATTCAGACTGCAGCGATGCTCTCTCTAATCCAGTTGCGCGGACCTGCGGTGGAAGAGATTGTCGGTGCCGCACAAGTGATGCGCGAACGTGTCTGCCCCGTTGAGGTACCAGAGGGGTTGACCGTGATTGACACCTGCGGAATGGGAGGAACTGGGTCGATCTTCTTCAACATATCAACGACTGCGGCCCTAGTCGCCGCAGCTGTGGCCCGGCCACACGGCGTTACAGTAGCCAAGCATGGTAATCGAGCGATCACCTCTCGCAGCGGCAGCGCCCAAGTACTTGAATCGCTCGGCGTCAAGCTACAGGTTGCCCCCACGACCATCACACGTTGCCTAGATGAGGCCGGGATCGGCTTTTGCTTCGCCCCATCACACCATAAAGCTATGAAGCACGCCATGCCCATCCGCCAATCGCTTGGGTTTCGCACGATCTTCAATCTTCTGGGCCCGCTGACCAACCCTGCCGGGGCACGCCGCCAACTCATAGGTGTGCCCAGTCGTGAACTGACGCAGACCATTGCTGAGGTATTGTGCCGCCTGGATGCTGAACATGCGATCATCGTTCATAGTGAGTCGCCCGATGCCAACGGACTTGGCGAGTTGACCACCTTTGGTCCCAATCATATCTGTGAACTGCGCCACGGAACGCTCAAGACCCACCAGCTCGATCCCGAATCACTCGGACTACCTTTTGCCGTACCAGGCTCCCTCACGGTCGATGGTCCCGATCAGAGTGCAGCCTTGGTCCGACAAGTGCTGGAAGGCCGCCACGGTCCAGCACGAGATATCGTCGCATTGAATGCCGCTGCTGCATTGCTTGTTGCTGGTGTTGCCAAGAACTACCAGGATGGATTAGACCAAGCTTGCCAGGCAATCGATAACAAGACGGCCGCTCGGGCATTGGACCGACTCATCTCGCTTACACAAGCAGATCCCTCATGATGCAAAGTCCCGCCCAATAAGCAGTAGCAACACGCACCTCGAACCCTCGCTGTACTTGGCGCAACTCATCATCGCCAATGACAGGTCGAAGTAGTGCGATGTTGTCGCTTACAATGTGCTCGTGGATAACGGCGCCTTTAACTTCGCTATTGAAACATCAGGGCGGATCGGAGAAATCGCACTGGGGCAAGCTGATCGCATCATCGCCAGTGCGCCTCTGCCACGACGTCGCGGCCATGGCATTGGGCTGATCCCGACCATCGATCAATTGTGTCGCGAAATCGGCCTGCGTCCCAACCGGCTCACCGAGGTGTACGTGTCTCTAGGGCCCGGATCCTTCACGGGCCTGCGCATTGCCATCGCAACAGTGAAGATGCTGGCCCTGAGCCGCCAAGTCCGTCTGGTGGGCGTACCGACGATCGAAGCGATAATGGCCGAACATCCCCACTCACTGGTGTGTCTCAACGAATCAGACGGTACAGCGTATTGCGCTGGATCAGGACTTAAACCCAAGCTGCGATCCATGGATCAGATTCAAGCGGTCGGTCTGCCCTTGATCCGCGATGCGACACCGCGGGCCCGGACGGTGTGGCAATTAGGTCGCAATCGGGCGTGTCGAGGCCAATACGATGACCCGGCCCGCCTAGTACCGCTTTACGTCCGTAAACCCAAAGCGGTGATCCTGTGGGACCAGCGACAACGGCCCGAGGCGATCCACGATCCGTCGCACCAATCCCTAGAATAGTCGCCACGCCAAGCACCATTAATTGTTGTCCTTCTGATTGCACCCAATGCATCCCATCCCTCAGATCGTCATCGTCGGTCGGCCCAATGTAGGCAAGTCGTCGTTGCTGAACCTGCTCGCCCAACGGCGTGTAAGTATCGTCGAGCCGTCCGCCGGTGTGACACGTGATCGGGTAACCGTCCCCGTCGAACTGGCTAATGGCCAAAGGGTTGAAATCACTGATACCGGTGGGTACGGAATCCAGGACGCACAAGACCTGACCGTACACATCGCAAGGCAAATTGCAGTTGGCCTGGAACGAGCTCACCTGGTGCTATTCGTGATCGATGCCCAAACAGGCGTTGTCCCCTTGGACGAGACGGTAGCTGATGTACTGAGAAAGACCGCAGGCGACAAGCCGATCATTCCCGTCGCAAACAAAGTTGACGCCGAACACCTGGAGGCCGACGGCATTGAGGCGGCAAGGCTTGGATTCGGGGATCCTGTGTTGATCTCTGCCACCACCAGCCATAACAAGCAGGCACTGTACGATGCAATCCAGTCTCGCATCAACTGGAGCGACTCCCACGAGGTGCCCGAGTACACCGAGGGCATCCTGCTCGCCGTGGTCGGTAAGCGCAACGCGGGGAAGAGTACCCTTGTCAACTTCCTGGCTGACGACGATCGTGTCATCGTCAGTCCCCAGGCCGGTACCACTCGTGATGCGGTCGACGTGCGATTCGAAGTCGACGGCCGGATATTTACCGCAATCGATACCGCAGGTCTGCGACGTCGCCGATCACTTGAAAGCGATATCGAGTTCTACAGCCATCATCGTGCACTGCGCAGCGTGCGTCGGGCACATGTATGCCTGCTACTGATCGATGCCACCGTTCCAATCAGCCAGGTCGATCGCCAGCTGGCCGGCGAGATCCTCAGGCATCACCGGCCCGTTGTGCTCGTTGTTAATAAATGGGACTTGGCAGAACAAGACCACGCCCAGCAGGAATACGCCGACTACCTCGACACAGCACTTCGGGGGCTCAACTTCGCTCCGATTGTCTTTGTGTCGGCCACACAAAAGCAGGGCCTGCATGAAGTGCTTGGCATGGCACGGAGTCTTTATGATCAGGCCAATCACCGTGTCGCGACGGCAAAACTAAATCAGGTAGTCGACACCATCCGTGGCGAGCGAGGCCCCAGCGCCAAAGGCGGGCGTCGGGGTAAGATCTACTACGCACATCAGAGTGGTATTGACCCCCCCATGATCGTCCTGCATGTCAACCAGGTTGACCTGTTCGACCACAACTACCAATCGTTCCTACTGAATCGCTTCCGAGACCGTTTGCCCTACTCTGAAGTACCTATCGACCTGGTAATCCGCGGCCGTGATCGGAACGCAGGATAGGAGCCCCGTTGTGGCTGTAACACCCTGCTTAACAAGCCCAAAGGCCCGTCATTCATCCTCAGTCAGTTCGAAAGCTCCTGCGCGACTGAGAGATTGGGCCAAGCGATCACGATCAACCCCCCCAAGTTTGACCATCCGGTGACGCTGAGATCCGCTGTGCAGCGTCAGCACGCTAAATCCCCCATCCCTTCGGGCGACAATTCGAGTCTGCTGATCATCCAAACGCACCTGACCGCGGTGGTGATATTTGCAATAGATCAAGCGTTGATCGGTCACAACAATACCCGCTAAGCCTTCATCCCGACGCCCGAAGTCGGCGTCGCTGACATACATCTGAAATACCTCGCGCGGCTGCAACTTGCACCAAATGGCAATACGCTGCCGACAATCCTCACTCAGTTCACTCCACGCCTCACCATGAAGCATAGACACGTCACGCTCAAGCATTTCGTACTCGGAGCCACACACGCCGTTAACCCGTGCCAGCCAATCCAGCGCGCAAACGCCGTCAGGAATCAGCAGGTCGCACGTAACCCCACCATCCCTCCGATCACGCGTTTCGGTGTGAAGATTCAGGTGGGCGTGCTTGGTACTGACGTAACAGGGCATCGCGTAGTGAAACGGGGGCATCATCCTCGCCACCACACCCATCCTGCGCATGAGATCACGAGAGTAGGAATCACCCAGCACCCGATTCTCATGGCGGGCTGTGATTTTCTCAATTGAAGCACGACGATCTTGGCACCGATCCAAGAACACCAGCGGCCGGGCAATCAGCCTCGAACGATCCATTGCCCCGGAGAAAGCGCATCGTACCGGCATCGAAGACCGGAATCCATCGTGTTCTAACCATCGTCCGTCGAAACGAAACCGCACACCGGCGGCGTCACAACGGACGACTACCAAATGGGGAGTATCGCTGCGAGAGACCGTCAACCGACCGAGATAATTGGAATCTCGTTCGATCACAGGCACTTTGTCCAAGGGCTCCTGAGGACGTATTGTCGGTGCCGCGACGACCGACATCGCCATCACGGTCCCATTTGAACTGTCCCCGTTCGATTCAGATTTCAGCCGCTTGGGCTTCGGCACCTGACGTTTCTTGGTCATCTTGGTGCGGGCCTGGCTCTGCTGCCGGTTCTGGAGATCTCGGGCCTCATACATCTCCTCGATGTCTTTGACGATCCAATCCGAAATGGTATCGTCCATGAGGTCATCTGATTCCAGAATCACGAACCGGTGACTGCACATCTTGCACCGTGCTTTGCGCCCCGCAGCCTCACGCGGTGCGCTGAGTTGCGCCCCACATGCAGGGCAGTTGATCACCATGCTCGATTGGTCTTGCAGCACTTGATCGCCACCTGAAAAGGGAAAAGGAAGGTTACCCGGTGCTTCACCCTACTGCCCGACCAAATCCTTGGCAAGAAAATCTGGCCCGTAATCTCCAGGCTGACAGCTTTACTGACGTCGGCACGCTCTAGGCGAGCTACGTCAGAAGCCGCTCGCCCTGGTCTATCAGCCAATGGGCGAATAACTCCTTCGACATTCGGCCCGGCTCTTGCCGCTGACCACTGGCCGTGAGCCACAGCGGCTCGATAACATCAGCCTCCATGGTCTGAAGCGGGTTGGCGACCATTGCGTCCACTCCCTTACGTCGCATCTTCTCCATTGCGCGAGCCTCAAGTTGCTCTGATTGTTCCAGGGCGAAGGCAATCACCTTCTGGTCCAAACGCTTGCCAGAAGTCACCGCAGCCACTAGATCCGGTGTCGGTTCCAGATGCAGGTCCATCGCCCCGTCGCGGGTAAGCTTTCCCGACTGCTGTGTCGGCCGATAATCCGCCACGGCCGCGGCCATAATCAGCAAGTGGCAATCCGGAAAGTGCTTGCCAAGCAGACACTCCAACTGGGCACAGGTTTCGAACCGATACAGGTCACAGTATTTGGCAACATGGGTGTGTACCGGCACCGGGCCCAGCAACAGTGTCACCTCATGCCCGGCGTCAGCGCCAGCGTAAGACAGTGCAACCCCCAGCCGACCACTCGAACGGTTGCTTACGAAGCGAACCGTATCGATTGGTTCCCGGGTTGGACCTGCCGTGATGAGGATCCGCATTTAGTCGGGTGGCCGGCGAGCGACATGGTCCGACTGCCGTACCGACATCCATTACACTGTGAGTTTTTCGGGACCGGTAGTCGCCACCGTCATCTCTCCCGGCTTATTCTTGCGCACAAATGCATTCAACCGTTCAAGCGTGACGGCGTCTATCTCCGCAGACAATTCATCGAGTGATCTTGGGGCACCGTGGATATATTGATCGGCCGCGATTGCACCAGCCCTAGCACCAGTGGACTCCCCTTGCATAACCAAACGTGACTTCATCCCCACGATTGCGCGATTGAACTCATCGGGCTCGATACCGGAAGAAAGTCGAAGCAACTCTGCAGTCATCACATCCAATGTCTCCTGAGCTCGCGGTGCGGTCGTTCCAGCGTATCCCAACATTGCACCACGATCGCGATGACCGGCGTACATCGCGAATACGGCGTAGCAGAGGCCTCGCTTTTCCCGCACCTCAGTGAACAGTCGGCCGCTCATCCCGCCGGACAGTACACTGGCCGCTGCCTTCTGCAGCATTGCGTTCTCATGCCGCTCTGGAACGGCATCATACGCTACGGCGATATGTACTTGTGTCGTCTGAGCCGACTCGTGGACTACCCCACGCAATGGAGGACCGTTGGACTGCGGCGCCTCACAGGAACCGGTCCAATCGCCCAAATGGTTGGACACTTTCCCCTGGAGCCGTGTCCAATCGAAATCTCCAGCAAAGGCAAGAATCGAGCCGGATGGCACCGCGACCCGATGCCAAAATTTCTGTAAATCCTCCAGTGACATTGCCGCGAGATCCTCGCGGCACCCCAGCGGACTGCGCCCGAACGGGGCCGGGTAATGGCGGCCCCGCAAACTAAGCATCACCCTATGCTGCGGATCGTCGGCCAGAGCATCGAGCGACTGCAGGGCTAGATCACGAGTTGGTTCGAGAGCCTCAGCGTCCAGATTGGGCTGCCGCACCATATCCAGCAAAAGAGGCAGCGCTGTATCCAAGTGGGCACCAATCATGGTGGCACCGAGGCATAGATGATCGATCTCCACACTGGTCGATCGCTCAACCCCAAGCCGATCTAAGGCATCACTGTGCTCGCGAGCATTCAGGCCACCGGCTCCGCGACAGATCAGTTCGCTGAGCATCGCAGCCGCACCCTGCTGACCCGCCGGCTCCATGGCCACGCCCCCAGGCACAAGCATGGTCATTGCCAGTGACTCGGCTCCTGGGACGGACTCGGCCAGCAACACAAGCCCATTCGAAAACCACTGTCGATTGATCTGAGCCATCGGGCATCATTGTAGTGCAGTAAAGCACCCGATGCCCGAGTTGTCCAGATGATGCCGTCACCGATAATGATCTGTTACTTGGCCCCCAAACCCTTGGCACTTAGCGTCCTGCGTCCCAGGTTCTTCCCTCGTTCTGATCCATCTATATCAACCTGTGGACTCCCGGACTTCAGACCCACTGCATCTGATGTCTTGACTGAAGCGTGTAGTCGAAAAGGTTGGCCGTCAGAGCATATCACCCGTGTGGGCATTCGCGATGGATCCGAAGAGAAGACTAATTGCGTGAGCGAGCTACCGTTTGCTCGGTTATACCCCTGCAGGGTTTGCTTCTCCGAGAGTTTCTGTTCGACCCGGGCACGGAACCGTCCCGTATTGGGGTTGTACCAAAACCCCGCCTGCGCATCCTGCTGGATCACCGGATCCGGTGGATGAGCGGACAAATCTCCCAACGGTGCCGCGTCCATCCACGGCTGTCCCGTGGACACCAGCACATTCATGGGCAGGTTCTTCCCAAACCATTCGACATCAATCTCCGCTGGGAAAGTCGCTTCACGGGTCTGGGCAAGGCCCAAAGCACGTTGGTAATTGACCTGCTCACGCAACTGACGCAATGAGTGCTGAACGATCTGGTAACTTGCCTCATGACGACTGTTCTGTCGGTGGTAATGAATAACCGCCGCAAGAATACTCACGAGCATCAAGCAAATCATGCAATCAAATATGAAACGCATAGCGCCCTCCCAATGATCAAGGCCGATATTGCTTACTTCGGCCCAAGTAGAAGTCTAATTCAGCCACGAAGCGGCATTGGCGTAATATCGGCCTGAACCAGTAATGACAGACCACGATGGTTCAGACCCAGATAAAATATTTCAGCCCGGTAAGAGTTGTTTCAGGCAACTCGCCGAAATCACCATGGACCCTACAAACCCTGTAACGCCCGGCACCAACGGCAATCCCAACGATGTGGGCCGTTTGGTGGCTGCTTATTGGAACACGCCTCGGCGCTTAATAGTGGTTGCGATTATCTTCCTGCCGCTTGTGGTAGTTGGGCTCCTACTATGCAGCGGGACCATCGGCCTGCGGGGTCACTTGAGCTTGACCCCACCAGTCGGCGACGCCCATGCACCTGCCCCGCTGGCATGGCCGTTCGACCTAACCGGCCTCACCATTGATCGCCAACGCATCAAAGCCGGCGGCCCCACCAAAGGTGGCATCCCCTCGCTGACCGCCCCGATCAGTGTACCCATTGTGAACGCCGAATTCCTGTCCGACCAGGCCCGGGTAGTAGGGGTTACAGTCCATGGTCAATCACGTGCTTATCCACTCAATGTGCTCAACTGGCACGAGTGCATTAACGACATGCTTGGTGGCGTACCGATTGCGATCATCTACTGTCCGCTATGCGATTCGGTTAGTGTTGTGGACCGCAGGCTGGATGACCGGATTCTAGAATTCGGGATCTCGGGCCTGCTGTACAACTCCAACGTACTGCTCTACGGCCGCCAAGACCACGCACTATGGTAGCAAATTGGCTTCACCGCCATCAGTGGACCCCATGCCGGCCGCATGCTCAACCACCTCACCAACTGGTCACTAGGCCGCTTTAATCAGTGGAAGACCGCGCACCCCGACTCAAGCGTGGCCTCGCTAAAAACCGGTTGGACCCGGCCGTACCAGCACACCCCATACGCCGATTATTTCAAGAATGACCACACATGGTTCCCTCTGGATGCAGTCGATAATCGCATGCCGAAGAAGACACCGGTTATCGGGGTATGGGCGGGACAAAAGGCACGCGCCTACCCCGTTGACATCATCGACGGCGAGTTGATCGACCGGATCGCAGGCCAACCCATCGTGCTGCGCCGCGATAGGAATCTAGGAACGGTGCACATCGTTAAGGCCCCTCCCAGTGCAGCGGTCATGCACTCATTCTGGTTTGCCTGGTATGCATTCTATCCCGAAACGGAAGTGTATGTCCGACAATAGGGGCTCCGTCATAGACTTGGGGCCACAGGATCCGCCATCCCGTTGTCGAGTTTATCCTTGCTAGAGAACCGCTGTGCGTCGTTGACTACCATAAAGCCCGGTGTACAGCGAGACATTCAATAATTGCCTGCTTAGGTGCACGCCACTCTTATTTCATTGTGACTGGACTCCCGACCATCTTGTGTGTCCTGTCAGTGCTGGCGAGCAGCCGCCCCACTTGAATGATGGATACCCTAGACAAGCAGGGCCGCTGGTTGTTCGAGTCCTCTCCGAAATGACTGGAGGAATTGCGCTGCGGTCGCCCCATCGATCACCCGGTGGTCGCCGCTGAGTGTGGTCGTCATCTGGTGGCCGGGAACGATCTGACCATCCCGAACCACCGGCTTAAGAATCGCACGCCCCACGGCAAGGATGGCTGCTTGTGGTGGATTGATGATTGCGGTAAAGCTATCCACCCCGTACATGCCCAAATTAGAAATAGTGATGGTTCCGTCGACCATTTGTCCAGGCGACAGGCCACTACCACAGGCCTGTGCCACCAAAGCCTTGGTTTCGGTGTTGATTTGGCGTAAGGTCTTGTTCGCCGCATCACGAATCACCGGTACCACCAGCCCCCCGCCACGCTCGACCGGAAGTGCCACCGCAATGCCCACGTGAACCGCGGCATACTCAACAATTTTGTCCTCGGCCCAGCTACTATTGACGGCTGGGTGCTGCACACACGCCAGTGCAGCGGCACGGGTGATGAAGTCATTGACCGACAACTTCACGCTCTCTGCTTTAAGTTGGTCATTAATCGCTTGGCGCCATTCAAGCAACCGGTCCATGTCAATCGTGATCGAAACCTGAAAGTGCGGGATACGG
>CAUZOD010000004.1:0-35521 GCA_963581115.1 Phycisphaerae bacterium
ATCTGCAGCCAGACACCGGCCGACAGCAGGGCTGCGATCATGCCTGTAGCCAGTATGTTGGGATCCGCGATCAGGCTGGGATCGAAGATGCCCTTGCGGATCGTGGAAGAAACATTGGCGCCGACGAAGTAAGCGCCGGCGAACTCGAAGATGGCCGCCACGATGAGCGCGTTGCGCAGGGTCAAGGCACCAGAACCGACTGAGGTGCCCATGGCGTTGGCAACGTCATTGGCCCCGATGTTCCAGGCCATGTAGAACCCGACCACCAAGGCCAACCCAAGCAGGATCATAGATTCAGTGGGCATTACAAAGTCTGTGGTGTAGCTAGGGGGCCAATTACTGGGGCTTGGTGGGTGGAGATGTCTATATCAGGGGGCACATCTCACTTTAGCTGCAACGTACTGCGCACACGGTTAGCTAGTCGTTCGGATAAGTCGGCCAGCTGGCCAACCTGCCGGAAGATACGCATCCACAGATAGAATTCGCCGTGACTAACTTCATCTTCATGGGCGAATAGCATTCGCAGCAGGTCGACTTGTATGTCATCGGCTTCGTCCTCCAGATCGGAGATCGATGCAACCATCTGTATGACCTGCTGGGCTTCGGCACCGCCGAATGAGGCCTCAAGCAACTCGTCGAGTTGGCGAATGATCTGTCGCACACTTTCGTAGGTTTCCAGATTCTTATCCCGATAGCGGCGGAACTGATCGGAAAATCTGGGCTGGGCTCCGAGACGCTTGAGCGTCATCAGCATGCTTGCATTCTGTATTTTGTCAGCGATCGAGTCCTGAATCACAACAAATTGGACCAGTCGCGAGCGATCTACAGGTAGGAACATGCCACCCTTCAGGCTGTTGGTGATGTCCGCTTTCAGGGTGTCTGCGGCGATTTCGATTTCAGTGATTTCACCAGCCAGACGTGCCACCGTAGGCTCGTCAGCGGCCAGGAACGCTTCGGTTAGAGGCGATAGCCGCCCGACCGCTTCGGCCACTTTGTTCATGTGCGTCTGGATCGGGATGAACGGAGATCGTCCGAAGAGTTTGGCTATGGTGCGCATAATCTATCTCCGTCGACGATCTGTAGGAGAACTTCAGGATTATAAACCAGATTAGATTGAACTGCTAATTGCAACGATTTGGTGCGGGTAGAAATGTCGAATGTGTAGGTCGGAATCTGGCGACCATTGGCTCTGATCAGTGATCTGGTCCCCGCGGTCTTTATTATGTACCCCCCAGACAAACTTGGGGGGGATACATGGGTTTGCGGTTTTTCTACACTATGTTTCTTTGTTGATCCTGGCCAAGAACTAGAACAACAGTTGAAACTGAGTTCGGAACGTCAGCATTTCATTTCCGGTATAGCCATTCATGCCTAAGCCAGTACCAAATGGCCTTTCTTGTCCCCAGATGCCAGCGCCTCCGGGGGCACTGGTGGCGTCGGAAAGGGCGATGACCATGTCGACCGTGAACTTTGCCCGATGCTTTTTGAAGTAGTAATTGATTTCAGCGGTCATTAGATCGAACGAATCACCAGTGGTATCACCGCCGATGTACTCGTAACGGAGAAACGGTTGCCAGCGGTCGGGGACGATGAAGTAGGCGCCCTGCACCATCACACCCCATAGATTTTCGCCTATGAGTGCGGACCTTAAGACCGTTGGATCATCAACGTCGGCAAAGGCGGCGGCCCCATAGAGGCTCAACTCTCCAGTCTTGTAGAGCACATCCGTGGTGTAGGCGACTGTCCGTGTAAAATCATCGGTCGTGTCTGCCCAGGCAATTGTGCCGCCAACCTGTAGGAACGGCTCTTTGCCCGACCAAGCGTTAAAGTCCTTGGCCTGCTTCCAGCCTCCCAGCAGTTTGATATCGATGCGGCCGGCACCAGCAAAGTGACCGTCGGCACCGGTGAAATCACCGTTAACAAAATCGGATCCCGGCTGATTGCTCAACATCAGCCGGGCAATATAGGTCTCCTGCTTATAGGCCAACTCGGCCAAGTGCCTTGTCGGCGGTAAAGAATTCATTGAAGGATGAGTGTTCTACCGCCAGCTGGCGGCTCGAGCTTGTTAGTTCCTCGAACATAAATGGCAGCTTCATGTAGCCACCGCGGATCTTGGTTCCCTTCCACTGCCCACCGAATTTGTAGCCTAGGTAACTTTCATCCATGTCAAATCCATCTACGGCGCTGTCCGTATCACCCTGTAACGAGACCTGGTAGATGAAGTTGTCGTAGACATGACCTTTGATCTTGAATTTGACACGGCGGAACTGAAATCCGGAGTCATCACTGGTGCTGGCACCTGCACTGCCATTGTTGCCGTCGACATTGACTACGTAACGCATCTGCAACTGCCCACCGAACTCCATTCGGAAGGAGCCATCTCCAGAGGCCAGGAAGAACTTCCCGCCCTGGGCGCCGGCGTAGACGCCGTCGCTTACGAGTGTGGCTCGGGTCTCGGCATCGGCGAGCACCTCGTGGATCAGACCCTTGATCTCTTCGGCCCGGCGTTCGTTCATCCAGTTTTCGTCTTGTTGGCGACGCAGGTCGGCAACATCGGCTCGCATCGATTTGAGTTCGGCACGAAGCATTTCAAGTTCACTGGTTTGATCATCTTGGCCGCGAACTGTTCCGATCGTCCCCAGTAGAATCACGACACTCAATATGCTCAAGCAGATTAGGGTGTGATGGCGGATCGTGGATGCACTCCTGTATGAGAACTATATATAGAAGCCGAGAGAATATGTTTGTCGAGTTAGGGCTCAGTTTCAACATAGGGTGAGATAGTGTTAATAAAAATAAATGCCGGGATAAGGAGTGGGAAAGATCGTTTTAGCACTATGTGTGCCTGTGTTGGGGGTGACAGGATTAGGCGTTCTGCCTTCGGAATCAAGCTGCCTACCAACTCTACTCAAGGGCACCATGGCGCGGTTGGCCCATGATCACTCAGGTTGACCATTTGTACCGGGATCGGTGCTTTGCGGTTGGTTGGGGTCAATCGATCGCAGGTACTTCCAGGAGTAGATGCCGGTGTCATGACCATCAGAGAATCGAATGCGGGCCGCGTAGTTGCCGACCAGCTCGATACTCTCGGCGATCAACGGTTCTTGGGACGGTTGGGACATTGATGTCGGGAGTACTGTTAGTGGATTTTGCTCCATCTGCTCGCGCAACTGGCGGGCCTCCGCCGAAGGGGACATTTTTCGAAGGTAAACAACTGGATAAATCGAGATCTGCCCATCGGACCAATGCACGGTCAGGGTCCGTTCGCGGTCGAGGTCCAGGTGTTTGGGATGGATCGGCGGAGTGGAATTCATTGAGATCAGCATACGCGATGGCACTGGCCCGATTGGCAGATCTGCCGGTTTGGGCCGAAACTTCACTGATTGCTGGGCTTCGTGGGTTCCCTGGGAGAGGCAGGCAGCCCTGGTGGGTGTGTTTGCGGATCGCTGCGTCGGCGCAGAAGCTGGTTCGGCAGCCAAGTGCGGGAACGCAGGTCGTCAGCACGTTCAACCAAAGCCGTCCGGTCGAACTCAATCGGATCGATCGCTTCTTCCATGATGAAGTGCCAGTCGATGTGTGATTTGACGTTGGGAAGTGCCTCTGCAACCAGATCGGGGCCGGGGGCCTCCCAAAGGGGTGCCTTGGCCGCGCCGGTGGTCCAGAGTGGTTGGTAGCCCTTCTTTTCCAGACGCACGTCGTAAACCCCATACCAGGTGAAGGGAACGGTCAATGGAGTGCGCCCAACCTCTTCGTCGTTCAGATGAACCAACGCCCCATTTGGCTCGGAAGTAATGGTGATCGTCCGTTCAACGCAGCCGGGGACTAACAGGATCATCGCTAGCAGGTTGGCAAACCACCGCATGATAAAGAGTCTACTCGATCTGGTGGCTAGAGCCGAGTCTGTTGTTGAGCAGGTGAACTGATAAGATTGGCGGCAGTGAACCAACCGTTGACCCATCTTGATAAGGCTGGACGGGCCCGCATGGTCAACGTCGGTGCCAAGCCACCACGGGCCCGCACCGCGGTGGCCGAAGGCGAATTCGTCGCGGCCAAGGGAACCATCGACCGTCTGTTGGGGGTTGCCGGAAGTGAACCATTGCCGAAGGGTGAGGCAATAGCGGTGGCCCGGGTGGCGGGGATTTCCGCGTCTAAGATGACCGGCCAGTTAATCCCACTTTGCCATCCGTTGCCCTTGGAACATGCATCGGTTGATTTCGATCGCGTCGCTGAGGAGCGTTTGCGTGTGCGGGCATCCGCGTCAATCGAGGCCAAGACCGGGGTGGAGATGGAGGCGTTAAGTGCCGTAGCCGTCGCTTGCCTGACGCTCTATGACATGGCCAAGGCGGTGGACAAGAATCTCCGTATCGAGAACATCCACCTGATTAAAAAGACCAAATCGGACACGGTTTCTCAGCCTCACTAGACCGATTCTGACTTGCTTAGAGGATCCACTGTAACTGCTGAAAAAGGCTTGAGCTCTACTTTGAACGCAGCTCGCTTCGGGGATTTATCGGTGTCAAGGTGCTGAGTTATTACGGTGTCTTGGTGGATGCGAATGTACCTGTGACCGTGTCAGTCTAGTCTGGAGATGACATGCCCCTTCAGCGGCGACGGAGTCCATAATCCTGGCGGCACCTAAATCTCGCCAGTCCGCAATCGGTACCGTTGCCAGGTTAATCCTGCCCAAGAAGCTCACTGATTACGGCTTCAGCCGTCTCTAAGTCATATCCACGGCGGGTGAGTTGGCCATAGAGACGTCGTCGACGCGTTGGTAGCTCAAGCCAAGTACTGTCGGCGAGCTTAACCCTTGCCAGGGCAAGGGCGCGGGAATATGGGTCGTCGCTCTCGGCCACCTCAGTGACCAATCTCGCAACGAGTGATGCCTCCAAGCCCTTCGCGAGCAGCTTATGGCGAAGCAGGTTTGCGCCAGCAGACCGCCGTAAAATCAATTCGTCGATCAATGCTCGTCCGAACGCCTCGTCATCGAGCAGACCTCGCTGGATGAGTCGGCCGATCGTACGCTGTTGTGTGGATTCATCAAAACCCAGTTCGTTGAGCCGAGTCCGCATCTGTCGGACCGTCGTAGCTTGGCGGTTCAGTCGCCGCCCAGCGGCACTCAGGGCTTTTTCCAGGTTTGCCACGTCCGTGACCCGAGCTGCGAGGGCATCATCCCAAGGCTGGTTAACCGCCAGTTGCAATTCATTCATGGATTCCAATGACACGGTTGCTACTACGCGGCGACCAATCCGGATTGTCATTCGATTCGGGTCACGTGATGTGGGCGTGATGGCCGTGATCTTCTGCGTCGTCATGAGACCGCATGCTAACCGAGACCACGCCCACTGGGCGTGAAGTTCACGGCGATGCCGAGCTTGTCAGTTGCGGTGGCCCGGTCTATCCTTCTTTCGTTCGCTAGGGGTGTCCCGAAAATTGGGACTGAGACCACACCCTTGGAACCTGATCGGTAAGCTGGTCCCATGTGTCGGAAAACCGCGTAGGGAAGCGAAGATCGCGTCATCCCCCCGGTGCGCCGGCGATCGATCAATGCTTCCAATTTCTATTGAAAGGAAGTCTTCATGAGCAGGCCCAGTAAGCTTCTTGAATACGCGTTGCCCGTGGCCGGATCAAATCCAGGTTGCGAGCCCAGCGCTACCACGCCGGGAAGTTTCGCCAATGCGCCGCATCTGGCCCGTGGGCGAGCCGGGGCAGCCACATTCTCTTCCCCCGATACGCCCGGGATGCCGCCACTACCCACCAAGACGGCTTGGGATTTCATGCCGCCAGGGTTTCTCTGCCGGGATCCGGAGGATCACGAGCGGGCCGAGGCGTGGCAGCCCCCCGACGGATTTTCGCCCCGGACCCAGTTGGAATATGCACGCCTGGGAATCATCACCGACCCCATGCGACGCGTGGCCGAACGAGAGACACACCTGAGTGCCAAACAGGTGCGAGACGAGGTGGCGGCTGGGCGCATGGTCATTCCTGCAAACAAGGTGCATCTGGATTTGGGACTTGATCCAATGTGCATCGGTCGGGCGTCGAAGACCAAGATTAATGCCAACATGGGAGCGTCACCGGTTTCGTCGGGGACCGATGAAGAACTGCAGAAGCTGCACTGGGCTGAGCGGTGGGGGGCAGATACGGTGATGGATCTGTCCACTGGTGGTGACTTGGATCAATGCCGTCAGGCCATCGTGCGTGATGCTCGCTGCCCCATCGGTACCGTGCCGATTTACTCAATGATCATCGGCCGTAAGCTTGAGGATCTGGACGAGCAGATCATCCTAGAGACGGTGCGCCACCAGGCGGAACAGGGTGTGGACTATTTCACGATCCATGCTGGGATCTTGCGGGAGCATATCCGGCTGGCCAAGGACCGCCTGATTGGCTTGGTTTCGCGTGGCGGCTGCCTTCTGGCTAAATGGATGTTGCATCATGGGCGAGAGAATCCGATGAACACAGCCTGGGAAGGCATCTGTGCAATCATGCGCGAATTCGACGTGACCTTCTCAATCGGTGATGGTTGTCGGCCTGGCGGTCTGGCAGACGCCACCGATCCCATTCAGCTGGCGGAGTTAGAGGAGATCGGGCGCCTGACCGAGCGTGCATGGCGATGCGGTGTTCAGGTGATGGTTGAGGGGCCCGGGCATGTGCCATTGGATCAGATTGAATTCAACATGAAGCTGGAGCGTTATCTC
Organism: Phycisphaerae bacterium; assembly: GCA_963581115.1. Lineage (GTDB taxonomy): Bacteria > Planctomycetota > Phycisphaerae > Phycisphaerales > Phycisphaeraceae > CAUZOD01. The sequence continues at coordinate 6,699 of CAUZOD010000004.1, forward strand.
TGCCACGGCGCACCGTTCTACGTATTGGGTCCGCTGGTCACTGATACGTTCCCAGGCTACGACCACATCACCAGCTGTATCGGCGCCACCAATGCTGCTTACCACGGCGCCAGCATGCTCTGCTACGTGACTCCGAAGGAGCATGTCGGGTTGCCCAAGGCCGATGATGTCAAGCAGGGCTGTGTTGCATACAAGATCGCTGCCCATGCCGCGGACATTGCACTCGGTATCCCCGGAACGCGGGACTGGGACGATCAATTGACCAAGGCCCGAGCCGCACTGAACTGGCAGAAACATTTCGAATTGGCATTTGACGGTGATACGGCCCGTGCCTATCACGATGAAGATCTTGACATAGACACTGATTTCTGTGCCATGTGTGGTCACGACTGGTGTTCAGTTCGTATCAGCAAGGAGATCCAGGACTGGGCCTCTGGTAAGGCAGAGGGTTTCGAGCGTTCTCATGCAGAACGCTCGCCAGCGTTGACCACTGAGCAGCGTCAGATCCTCGAGAAGCGTGGCGTGCTGTCGCCTCAGCAGATCCATGAGATGGCTGAGAAGACCACGAAGCTGATGGCCCAGACGGGTGGGAAGGACATCCAGACCCCGGCTAAGCTGTCCTGCCACAGTGACAATGTCGACACCGAAGATGCTAAGGATTTACAAGAAGATCGGGGGCTCGTGCAACTGGACACGCGGCCGGCACACGGACTTTCTCAGAAAGATTCAATCATCTGAAGCCTCCATTATTGGTCGCTGGCCGCCCCAATGAACATCAGGACAGAGTGAAGCGATGTCGTTGATTGCGCGTGCCGAAGACGTGTCGGAAATCCCTTGCGCAATGGTTCGATGTGACCCTGAGTATTTCAGTTTCCATGCCGGTAGATTCCAGTGCATCCGGTCAAGTTCTTACTTACGGGCGAACAGGTATACGCTTTACACCAAACTGCTCTAATGTCGCTTGGCCGGAGGACTGCTTAGCGGCCGAACCCATACATCGGATTGGCCAATCTGTTGACGCGTCCACCACCGTCCGGTCTTGCGGCGTGTTGAGCGATCAGTGAACTCGTACTTGAATAGCACCATCTGCAGGTATGCGGGTGGTTGGCGGGCAAACGGGTTGTTGGCTAGCAGTTTCAGTGTGGCTGGGTGGCCTTCGAAAAGGCGCATCACCAGTGAATGCAGCAGGTGTCGATGCCCGGGCGGGTTCAGTGCTGCAAACCACATTTGCCAGTCCAGCCGGGGCATATGCGGACTGATGAAACAGGGAGAACGGCCAAGGCTGCCTGGCTTGTAGCGGAATTCGTATTCATGCCACGTCATCTGGTCGGTTGAACCACGGATGATCCATTCCGGCCTTTGGGTGGTCATGACTCGGAACAGGCCGTAGCCATTGATTGATCGCAGCGGCGCGATCCATTCCAGGGGCGCAAATATCGCTTCAGCCCGTAGTCGCTGTCGCCCCCAATACGTGCGCACCATCTCGCGAGGCATTGCCAAGATGCTCAGAAGGATGAAGGCTGTTGCCAGTGTGGTTCGCATGTGCTGCCACCAGTACGGCAACCTCGTAGCAGGCAATGGGTGAGCCCGGCTTTGCTGGCCCGGCCACAATCTGCGCCAGAACTGATCGTCGAATAGGCAGATGCACAAGCCGGCTGTCAAGAGATTGAAAAATCCGTAGTTGCCGGTAGCGGCAATCATGGCCTGTAGCCCGATCACCAGAATGCCTGCTAGGTGCCGCCACGGCCGTGGGCCAAAGATCAGGAAAGGCACGATCAGCTCGATTGCCAGCATGACTACGACCGATACTTTCTGCAAGATCGCAGGCAACTGTTGCATGTACCAACTGGTCCATGTAGGAATCGGCTGGGTGAAATAGTGATAGTCCATCGCGGTTAGATTCTTCCACGTCGGATCACCTGACAGCAGTTTGGTGATTCCCGATAGGAATAGGAGCTTGAACAGCAACAGGCGCACCAGCAGTAGTCCCAGCGCCGAGGGCATGCGGTCGCGGGCCAGTGCCGGTCGGCAGTTCCACGATGTGATGAACATCAAAGTCAGGGCCGTCTCCAGTAGTAGTACGTCCCACTGGAAGTTGAAGAACATCTGCCCGGCAACAGTTAGGGATAGGTACAGTGCCCAGAGCCCCATTAGCACGATCTTTGATGCCACATTCGCGATTAGAAGAATGGCTCCGACCACGCCTAGGGCGCACTGCCAGTGGAGCATGGCGTCGGTTGGACTGAGCCAGCAAAGGGTTGGTAGCAACCAGTAGCCGGAGTGCCCGCCCAGTTGCTCGCGGGCCTGGTCCAGAAATTGGTCAACTGGAAGCAGTCCTCGCGAACCGACCAGACCGTCTACCTGCACCCAGTAGGATGTGAAAGCGATCAGAAATACCGCCCCAAGCAAGCGGAGCACCAACCAGCGGGCCAAGAGGAAACGGTTAGTATCGGGCCCTCGCTTGGGGTTGTCCGGCCCCTGGCGGTTGCTCCACCGGCCGCATAGCCGCATGATGAATTTGCTTGGCCCCCGCATATGCTGTCTGCCGTGTCGGATGGATTCAGAATAGGGCTTCCAGCTAGATGATACGGGCGGGTCGGCGGGATATCGGCTGCCAGCAACCGTGGTTGTGTGGGTATACGCCTTCACATGTTTCTCGGTAGAATTGGTTCCATTCGCTGTGATAGACCACAGACCCGCAACGACAGGAGAGCCGCCCATGATCCCTTATCGCCTGCTTCGCGCCGTGTTGTATCTCATCCCAATTGCCTTGATTAGCGGCTGTTCACCATATCACCGTAGTGGTGGAGATGCGGCGACCTGGGAGTACCGGTTCGAAAAGCAGGCACAGATGGCTGCCGATCGTTTTCGCCATGTGGATCCGTCCATCAATCGGTTCTTCGATTCGGCTGTTGGCTACGCAGTCTTCCCCAATGTGACGAAGGCTGCGGTCGGGATCGGTGGGGCACACGGCGCGGGAGTGGTCTTCCAAGGCGACGAGATCATTGGTCATGCCACGCTCGTTCAGGCCTCGGTGGGGGTCGCCTTGGGTGGCCAGACCTATAGCGAGATCATCTTTTTTGAAAGCCTTGCTGATCTTGACGTATTCAAACAGAGCAACCTCCACTTCAGCGCGGAGGCTTCCGTCGTCATCCTGAAGCATGGGGCCGGTGCCAAGGCTGACTATGACAGCGGCGTAGCCGTCTATGTGTCGGATATGGAAGGTTTGATGCTCGATGCTTCCATTGGCGGCCAGAAATTCAAGTTCCAGTCGAAGTAATTTGGTTTGTGCACCCGATTGCGCAAAGAATGAACAGGTTCTCATACAAAGAACCAACGGCAGCCCCTTGTCTCGTAGAAGTTCTGCAAAGTCACGGTGCTGTAGCTCCGGCCAGTCAATAGGAGCATGGCGGCATCACAGGCAGGCAAGGGTTATCACAACGTGACCCACGAGCGAAATACCAAGGCCAATGGGCGATATTCTTGATTTGTCATCGGAAGATGGCCAGGATCCGGCCTGCTGGCTGCCTGCTTGGTTGTGTCCACATAGACGGGACGCCGGAAAGATCAACAAGGCTGACAGGGTTCTATCCCGCCATTATTCTTCCGATCGATACGGCCATAGATAGGGATTCGCTGCAACAGCTGAAATTCGATTTAGCGCCCCGATTGCTCATATTGGGCTTTGCGTTCGGCTTTACCTGCTAGCCGTTCACCAGCAAGCCGTTCAAGGGCTTTGAGCCGTCGGATCAGCTTCTGGGTTTTTTCGATGCGCTCGGTTGGCACCGGATCGCGCGTCTGTAGTTGTTCAGCCTTTTTTTCGAGAGGTGTGCGAGCATTAATGAGGCTGGCAATCTTGGCCTCAAGCTGGGCCATGTTCATCACGTTTATTTGGGCCAGTGCTGGTGAAGGTTCGCCCAGGAGGATGGGCGGTTCGGACTTGTGGCCATGGCCGGCGCCCCGGCTGGAACCACGGCGTGGCCGATGGCTTCGAACATGAGTGGTTTGTGGACGTCTAGACTCCATATTGCAGATTGTAACCGATAGGGCGGGGTGCTGGAACCCTCTTGTGAAAATAGGACCAGGCAGATTGATCCAGCAGTAGGGGGTAATTTAATGAGAGTAATGATGTTGTGGCTATCACTGTTGGGTCATACCAAGTAATGAGATATGTTATGAATTACATAGGTGCGGCTCAGGGATCCGATATGCAGCCAATGCACCGCCCCAGAGGGCGCTGGCTGTACTCGTTGCCAGATCAGGGCGGCAAGCTATTTCGTCTTCCCACGGCCACCCTACATGTGGTTGACGCGTAGAAGGGTTGTGTTTGATGCATCGATCCTTGATGGCGGGCGTTACTGGAGCTTTGGTCATGATCGTTCTAGCCTTTGCCGGATTTTCTTGTGGACGGGTTGAACCTGATGCGGCCGATTTGTCGATCGGGCCATTGTCGACTGCGGTATTGGCCGGTGGTTGTTTCTGGTGCACCGAAGCGGTGTTTGAGCAGTTGGATGGTGTCAACGAGGTTGTTGCCGGGTATTCCGGCGGGGCGGAGAGCACAGCAAACTATTCGGCGGTGTCATCAGGCGGTACTGAGCATGCCGAGGTGATTCAGGTGCACTTTGAACCCTCACGGATCACCTATGCGCAGCTACTGCAGGTCTTTTTTACCGTGGCGCATGACCCTACTCAGTTGAACCATCAGGGCCCGGACACGGGGCCACAATACCGTTCTGCAGTCTTCTACCTCGACGAACACCAGAAGCGCATCGCCGAACAGACCATCGATCAGTTAACGAAGGTCAAGTATTATGATCGGCCCATTGTGACTAGTCTCGAGCCTTTAGAACACTTTTATCCGGCGGAGTCATACCACCAGGATTACGTCCGCCACCATCCAAATGCGCCGTACGTCGTGTTTAATGCTATGCCCAAGGTGCAAAAACTGCACGAGAAATTTTCAAATCAGGTGCGCCCATAGGTGCTCAAGTAACTACAAGTGACGGTCATCTGGGAGCCCTCATGCTGTTGGATGGCAGGTTGCCATTTTGGAACAAGGGCTTCGAGGATCTGTTGAGCACTATTGGCCCAGAGTAACTTGGCTCTGCATGATGTACTGTTCCTGTCGCGTTGCAGCAGGAACGGGACGATCTCGGGTTGAAATAATAGCCAAGGTTGTTTGGGGCTTCCTCTGTGTCCCCCGGATCAACCCTTGAATACGTACCACCATGCTGCGACCCCGGCGGCAATAGCAGTGATCAGGCCAAGAATGACCAACTGGCGCCGCCGCCGTCGCTGATCATGCCAGGCCGCCATTTCGGTGCCGTGGATCCGAGCTTCCTCACGCTTGCGGCTGGCAACCACTGGGTCAACGAAGGCGGGTCCCTCTGTCGTTGGAGCATTTGCATCGCGGGGTTTGGTGTCGGGCAGCGGTGGAGCCGATGCAGGTGAAAGCTCCGGCCTTTCGATTGGTGCACGGGGCGCGTTGGCGGGCTCCTCTAGGTCATATGTGGGTTTGTTGGCTCTGTCTGGGCTGGGCGATTGTGGCTCCGGGATGCTTGGTGCTAGTGACGGCGCTGCATCAGGATCGACCAACTCATAGGTTTCTGGTTCCAGGGGCGGACGTTTTTTCTTAGGTGATTCCTTCATGGCACACCTTGGTGGTGGAACCGGATCCCTGAGGCAACGGGCCATTGTACTTCAGCGGGCTGATGTTCCTGCCCGCTGTTTCAGGCAGGTACGAGCCAATGGGGTAATATCGACCGGTGGTGAGCCTATGTTTATATTCTTTTCCAACCGGTTGGGATGTGTCGGTTCACTGGCCGTCTCCGCGATGGGAACCGTGGTTTTGGTGGGTCTGTCGTATCTGGTATATCGAATTGTGGCAGGATAGCGGAGGGCTTGGCTACGGACCTGTTGCCTCCTGCCCTCCTTGGGTGCTTAGCAGATGCGAGATCGGGATGAACTGTTTGCAGCATTGCGGCGGTCGGGCTATCGCCATCGCTTTCGCCTCGGGCCGCACGAATCTACCTATTTAAACCGACATGGTTTAGCGGCGGTCATGGTGCACGCACGCCAGTTCATCACCCGGCGGGTGGCATCAGCCCAGCCCGACAAGGATGGTAGGCAGACTCCCATGAATGGCCACCCAGTATTTATTGCCCAGCACGCGACAGCATGCTGCTGCCGTAGTTGTCTGCAGAAGTGGCATTACATCCGGCGCGGTCAGACCTTGAGCCCCAAGCAGATTGACCATGTACTTGCCGTTATCCGATGCTGGTTGCAGAACCAAGTCGCTTTGGTGCCGTTATTGGAACCGGGACAAAAGGACCTGCCGTTGTTCGATATACCCAGGGTAAAGTAGGGCAATGATTGGTAATCAGTTCGACTCCGAGGCCCGTATGAAAATGCGGCAATAGATTATTCACTGCTTGAAGTAGGCGGGGTTGCGGCTGACGGCAGAGCCAGTTACTCAGGTCGGTGCAGGATGAAATGCCCGTAGTCCTTGCTTGCTCGGTAGGTCAGATGGAACTCCTGGCCGTTGGCTCGGCCTTCATACTGGTATCGTCCTCCGGCCAGAGCCCCGAGGGCCTCTTCGCCGTGCAAACTGGATCCACTCTTCCTCTGGCTCGGCCTCGAGGGTCATGCGGTGCTTGAACATGAAGCAGCCTGCGAACACTGCATGGAACCAAGCTTCGTAACAATCGTCTTGGCGTTGCACAATGCAGCGCAACCAACCATTGTGCCCCGTCGGTTCACTGAACCAATGGCCTCGCCAGCGGCCGGTGATCACCTCTGCAGGCGGAGGCGCATCGGCCATCGACTTCCATTGGCGGGTGAATGGCGAACAGCCCATTGCCATTGCCACGGCAAGAATGCTCGCCGACAGCCACCAGTTGTAGGTCATGCCGTGATGGCAATCGCAGGGCGCAGTCTAGACGAACTTCTTACTAGAGGCATTCGGATAACACCACTTGGGGCCGCGACCAGATCAAGGTTGTAGACGATGTGTCGTGGCCAGGCTCTGCGGCGACCGATACAGAAATAAGAATCGAAGGTCTCTAGATCCTGCCATGAATCAACACTATCACCTATTGCACGCTCATCAGGGCAGCGAAGAAGATGATCACCACAAGGCCGGTCCCGGCAAAGACAAAGCCGACGTAGTCCGAGTACGCCGGATCAGCCAGTGGACCGAATACCAGTGAGCCCCATCATTTGCCATGGCCCCAAGGTGGTGATGAGCCGCGTCAAAGATCATTCAGTCCCATGGCGTGGCCAGGATCAGGACCGCCAAGAGGATCTGTAGCCCAAGTCCCCGGCCAATCACTCGCCACGGCACGTGACGCCGATTTGTTACAATGCCCACGCCAAGGCCAGCAACAGCACCAGTCCGATTGCGGCTCGCAGGTAGATCATGACCAGACCGATGGCAGCGAATCCATATAGTATAGTCCCGGATCCCAGCCAGCTTTCTTTGCTGTCCAGAGCATCAAATCATGGCGATTCAGCCTGACAGGTCACCCCTTCGATCCAGATCAATGCGGTCGAGCGTTTCGCGGGTTGGTGAGCATTGGATGTGGCCAGAACGCCCCAGAACAGCGTTTTGACCGGTTATCTGTGCCTAAAATTAGGTGGTCAGCCGAAGCGGTATGTGCGGGGAAAGGCTAATTTTGCACAAACGCGGACTAAAATATTCTCAAGATTTGTAATTTTCCCCCCCAGAGGCCTTGTGGTCAGGATAAAATTATTCTATAATGGCGAGCTCGCGTGTGCTTGGAACCTGTAAGTCCTTACTAAAATTGAGCTTAACCTAAACCCTGCAAGGTCGAGGATATTCGATGCTGCTGCAATCGGTGCGCGACTACTCTAAGCGTGGCGACGCCCTTCCTATCCCCAATCTCGTCGAGGTCCAGAAAACCGCTTATAAGCGGTTTGTGCAACAGGACAAGGCATTCGACGGCCGGGATCTGGAGCGTGGCCTTGAAGCTCTCCTACAGGAGGTGTTCCCGATCGTGTCCTACGACGGGAACATGCAGTTGGAGTACCTCTACTACAAGATAGACGAGCCTCGTTACACCCCGGATGAGTGTCGGGAACTGCGTCTGACCTACGGCATGCCATTCCGCATCGGTGTACGTCTGGTGCGTAAGGATGTGCCTGAAATCCCTGAGGAGGAGATCTACCTCGGGGAGATTCCGGTGATGATGGGTGGGGGCGAGTTCATCATTAACGGGGCTGAGCGGGTGATCGTCAATCAGTTGCACAGGTCGCCCGGGGTGGACTTTTCAATTGCCTCTGCCGAAGCGGACCGGCCTCTGCACTCGGCCCGGATCATCCCCGAGCGAGGATCCTGGATCGAACTGGAAGTGACGAAGAAAGATGTGTTGACGATGCGGATCGATCAGTCCACCAAGATCCCCGCGACAACCTTTCTGCGAGCCATCGACGATCAATTCTCCACAACCGCTACGCTTCTGGATACGTTCTATAACGTCGATGAAATCAAAGTTGCGGAACTGCGGCCCGAACATTTCGTCGCTGCGGCGGTTATCGATACCGAGACTGGCGAAGAAATCCTGCCGATGGGTGCGCAGGTCGGGGAAAAAATTGAAACCATCTTAGCCTCCAAGCTTAAGACCTTGATCGTCGTTGCCAATGCTTCTGACATGTTAATCCTCAATACCATCGCTGAGGAAAAACAGACCCAACTGCCTGAAGATCTCCAGGTGACTGAGCATGAGGCGGCGCTACTGGCCCTTTATGCGCGATTGCGCCCGGGTAACCCGCCGCAGGTAGAAAAAGCCCGGCAGCTGTTCGCCGAGAAGTTTTTCGATGAAAATCGATATCGGTTGGGCAAGGTTGGTCGTTTCCGAATCAATCGCAAGTTTGATCTGGACGTGCCTGAAGTCGAGATGAAGATTCGCCCCGAGGATTTCCTCGAAGTGATCAAGTACATCCTGGATTTGCGGTCGAACCGTAACAAAGCCCACATTGACGACATCGATCATTTGGGGAACCGGCGTCTGCGCACACTGGATGAATTGGCGGTGGAAGAGTTGCGCAAAGGGTTTTTGAAACTGCGGCGCACTGTGCAGGAGCGAATGAGCGTCAAGGATCCGGACGAACTGGCCAAGGTCGCTGATCTGATCAACTCGAAGTCAATTTCGAGTGCCATTGACCACTTCTTTGGCCGGGGCGAACTATCCCAGGTGGTGGATCAAACCAATCCGCTGTCGATGCTGACCCACGAGCGAAGGCTCAGCGCATTGGGCCCGGGCGGCCTGAATCGGAAGCGAGCTGGTTTTGAAGTCCGAGATGTGCATATTTCGCATTACGGGCGGATCTGCCCGATCGAGACCCCAGAAGGCACGAACATCGGCCTGATTGCATCCCTGGGCATCTATAGCCAGATCGATGACTACGGTTTCCTGCAGACACCCTACCGGTTGGTCGAGGACGGGCAGGTCGTTATGGGCGCCAAGGGGGTCAAGTATCTTCGGGCCGATGAAGAGATGAAGCTCACCCTCGGGCCATCGGACGTGCTTAAGCCGGACGGGACGCTCAAGCAGGGCCAGGTGCTGGCCCGTGTCGATGGAGATCTGGCGCAGGTGGATTCCAAGCAATTGGACTACATCGATGTTTCACCTAAGCAGATCGTGGGTGTCTCGGCCGCTCTGATTCCATTCTTAGAGCATGACGATGCCAACCGTGCCCTGATGGGCTCGAATATGCAACGACAGGCTGTCCCCCTGATCCGCACCGAACCCCCGTGCGTGGGCACGGGGATGGAGAAAGAAATCCCGATGCATTCGGGCATGGTGATTCGTGCCCGCAGCGTCGGCTCGGTGACCTATGTCGATGCTAAGATGGTCGTGATTGACAATGCCGATGAATATCACCTGCGAAAGTTCGCGGGGCTTAACGAGCGCACCTGCCTTAACCAGAAGCCCACTGTCCGGCTTGGAGAGAAAGTCGATGAGGGGCAGATCATTGCGGATGGGGCCGGCATCTATAAGGGCGAACTAGCCCTGGGCCGCAATGTGCTGGTCGCCTTCAATACGTTTGATGGCTACAACTTTGAGGATGCGATTGTTATTAGCGAACGGTTGGTTAAGGAGGATACGTTCACATCGATCCACATTGAGGCATACGACGTTGAGATCCGGGAAACGAAGCTTGGCCGCGAAGAGTTCACCTGCGATATCCCCAATGTTTCCGAGAAGATGTTGGGAATGCTGGATGTCGAGGGCGTCATCCGGATCGGCGCGTATGTGCGCCCCGGGGACATTCTTGTGGGTAAGGTCAGTCCCAAGTCCAAGAGCGAATTGACTCCTGAAGAAAAATTGCTGCATGCAATCTTTGGTCGTGCGGGTGAAGACGTGAAGAACGACTCGCTGGAGGTGCCCGCTGGTACCGAGGGGATCGTGATTGGGGCCAAGAGATTCAGTCGGCGTATGCACTTGTCTGACGACCAGAAGAAGCAGCTGCGGCGCGAAATGCGCGCCTATGAGGCACAGATGGATGGCCGTGCTGCAGATCTGTTTCGCCAGATGGTCGAGCAGATCAACGAGCTCAGCGGCACGCAGATGATTGATCCTTCGACACGGCAGCGGGTGGGCCAGTCCGACATCACTGAGGTCGTACTTGAGCAGATCGAATCATTCGACAGCAAGTGGATTAAGGGAAGCAAGGAGATCCGCGAGCAGGCCGCAGCGATCTATCGTGCCTTCTGGCCCCGCATCGATGCAATCAGGAAGGAGAAGCAGCGGCGGTTGGCGCACATGAAACGTGGAGACGAGTTGCCGTCCGGAGTGCTTGAGATGGTCAAGGTGTATCTGGCCACCAAGCGCCCGCTTTCGGTGGGTGACAAGATGGCCGGCCGACACGGCAACAAGGGCGTGATTGCCCGCATCGTGCCGACCGAAGATATGCCATTTCTTGAAGACGGTACGCCGGTGGATGTGCTGCTGAACCCGCTGGGCGTGCCCAGTCGCATGAACGTGGGGCAGATCCTTGAGACCCACTTGGGATGGGCTTGCGGAGTCTTGGGCTTCCAGGCGATCACACCGGTGTTCGACGGCGCCACCGAGCAAGAAATCGATGCTGCGGTTGAGGAAGCCAACTCCTACGTGGAGCAACGCCTGGCGACTTGTTCGCAGCAGGGCGAGGCACCGGGCAACTGGGAGTTGTTGGCCAAGATGCCCAAGGGCGGCAAGATCCAGCTCTACGACGGGCGCACAGGCGAGCCGTTCGATGAGAAAACTACTGTGGGGTATATGTATCTTCTGAAGCTGCATCACTTAGTCGATGACAAGATCCACGCCCGTGCTACGGGGCCCTACAGCCTTATCACGCAGCAGCCGCTCGGGGGCAAGGCTCGCACAGGTGGCCAGCGATTTGGCGAGATGGAGGTGTGGGCGCTGGAAGCTTATGGCGCGGCGTATATTCTTCAGGAACTGCTTACCGTCAAGAGCGATGACGTGGAAGGTCGCACAAAAATCTATGAATCAATGGTCAAAGGAACGAACAGGCTCGAAGCGGGCATGCCTGTCGCTTTCGACGTGCTGTGCAACGAGATCAAGGGGCTGGGTCTGAACATCACGATGGAGAAGGCCGAACTGGAAGGCGGCAGCATTTTGTAGTTCCTGGTTGGTCATTAATTGTGCCCTCCTGCTGAGTTGAGTTGAATTGAAATTGTCACGGCTCGAATCTTGAGGCCCATAGATCAAGGCTGAAGAACATGGCTGAACTGCTGTACGATCGCGTCAATGACTACGCCTCGGTGAAGATCGCCCTCGCGTCACCCAACGACATTCGTTCGTGGTCGTTTGGCGAGGTCAAGAAGCCCGAGACAATCAATTATCGCACCTACCGTCCTGAAAAAGACGGTCTGTTTTGCGAGAGAATTTTTGGGCCGGAACGCGATTACGAGTGTGCTTGCGGCAAGTACAAGGGGACTAAGTTCAAGGGCATCATCTGCGATCGTTGCGGTGTCAAGGTAACCCACAGCCGGGTGCGGCGCAAGCGCATGGGTCACATCAATCTTGCTGCGCCCATTGTTCACATCTGGTTCTTCAAGGCCATCCCCTCCCACTTGGGGAACCTGTTGGGGATGAAGACATCGGATATTGAAAAGGTGGTCTACTTCCAGGACTACGTCGTTACCGACCCGGGTGACACATCGTTAAAGAAGCAGCAGATCCTCACCGAGGACGAGTATCGACAGGCCTACGAGCAGTTCGGTTCTAGTTTCATTGCGATGATGGGTGCCGAGGGGATCAGTGAATTGCTGAGCGAATTAGACCTTGAGGCTCTGCAGGCTGAATTGCGAGCTAATCTAGAGGCGACCAAGAGCAAGCAGAAGATCAAGGATCTGTCCAAGCGACTGAAGATTGTTGAGCAGATCCGCCACTCAGAGAACCGCCCCGAATGGATGGTTATGGGCGTGGTTCCCGTGATCCCGCCTGATTTGCGGCCGTTGGTACTCTTGGAATCGGGCAATTTCGCCACATCCGACCTCAACGATCTGTACCGCCGAATCATCAATCGCAACAACCGGCTCAAGAAGTTGATGGACCTCAATGCGCCGGAGGTGATCATCCGCAACGAGAAACGAATGCTCCAGCAGTCGGTTGATGCCCTGTTTGACAACGGCCGTTGTCGCCGCCCCGTCCTAGGTTCATCAAACCGCCCGCTGAAGTCGCTGACTGACATGATCAAGGGCAAGCAGGGGCGTTTCCGTGAAAATCTCTTGGGCAAGCGCGTGGACTATTCAGCACGATCAGTGATCGTGGTGGGGCCGGAGCTGAAGCTGCACCAGTGCGGTTTGCCTAAGAAGATTGCTCTTGAGCTGTATCAGCCGTTTATCATCCGTAAGTTGAAAGAGCATGGGCTGGTAGACACGATCAAGAGTGCCAAGAAGATGCTTGAGCGCCGTGATGCCGAGGTCTGGGACATCTTGGAGGAGTGCATTTACCAGCATCCCGTCCTGCTTAATCGTGCACCGACGTTGCACCGCATGGGCATCCAAGCTTTTGAACCGGTGTTAGTTGAGGGCAACGCGATCCGTATCCACCCGCTGGTATGTACAGGGTTCAATGCCGATTTTGATGGCGATCAGATGGCGGTGCATCTGCCGTTGTCAGTGGAGGCTCAAGCTGAGGCACAGGTATTGATCCTATCGCCGCACAATATTTTTAGCCCGGCTAATGGCAATCCAATCATCTCTCCTAGTCAGGACATCCTGCTTGGGGCGTACTACCTGACGATGCAGCGAGACGAAGGTCCATCCTCCGATGCCGGGTTGCCTCCATTTCGTGATCCCTCTGAGGCATTACTCGCCTACGATCTGGGCAAGATAGCAATCCATGATTGGATGACGGTACGTATCCCCACCGGCCAATGGGGCGATCTTGTGGCCGATCAGCGCAAGCCCGTCGAGCCAATGCCGAAAAATTTGCGCATTATTACGACGGTGGGGCGGCTGCTGTTCAATGAGATTCTGCCCAAAGGCATGACCTATTACAACTGCGCACTGGGGTCCAAAGGCTGCAGTCGTGTGATCGACGATACCTATGCCCGTTCCGGCCGACCGGCGACGATTGAGCTGCTAGACGATCTCAAACAGATCGGGTTCCACTGGTCCACCGTGTCAGGCCTTTCGTTTGGCTTGACCGATCTGCGTATTCCCGCTAAGAAACAAGAGCTAATCGATGCGACGCAGAAGAAGGTCGATCGGGTTGAGAAGGCTTATATGGGAGGGGCGATCACTGAGCGCGAGCGCTACAACCAGCTACTGGATCTCTGGACCCACTGCCGGGAAGCAGTGACCCAGGAGTTGTTGGAAGAACTCAAGAACGACCGCCGCGATGCTGAGGGCAATTTGCTTCCGGCCAACGGCGATCAAGGGCAGAGATATATCAATCCCGTGTACGTCATGAGCAAGGAGGCTTCTGGAGCTCGGGGCAATGTATCTCAGGTGCAGCAGTTGGCGGGTATGCGCGGTTTGATGAGCAAGCCCTCAGGTGAGATCATCGAAACACCGATCAAGGCCAATGCTCGCGAGGGCCTTTCGGTACTGGAGTTCTTTTCGTCGACCCACGGCGCGAGAAAGGGTTTGGCCGACACGGCACTGAAGACCGCTGATTCCGGCTATCTGACCCGAAAGCTGGCCGATGTAGCGCAAAATGTTTTTATCAGCGAGCTCGACTGTGGTACGCGCCGGGGTATTCCCAAGCAGGCCATCTACAAGGGCGAAGAAATCGACGTGCCCCTGCATGATCGCATCTGCGGGCGTGTCGCTCGTGAAACGATTGTCAACCCGATCACGGATCAGACCATCGTGGAAGAGAACCAGTTGGTCACGATCGAGGCGGCTGCTCAGATCGAAGAGCTCGGCATCGACACCGTGGTGGTTCGGTCGCCTTTGACCTGTGAGTCGCGCCAAGGGCTCTGCAGGGGCTGTTATGGATTGGATATGTCCACCGGGCGCCCGGTGGAAGAGGGATTGGCCGTGGGCATCATCGGAGCTCAATCCATCGGTGAGCCCGGCACACAACTGACGATGCGAACCTTCCACACCGGTGGCATCGGCGAGCGCAATATTGCAGAAACCGACTACATCGCTACGCAGGACGGCACGGTGCAGGTCCGTGACGCCAACGAGGTGCCGGTACAAGATGAAGAGGGCAATGATGTCCTAGTGGCCCTGAAGCGCAATGGCGAAATTTCTGTTCTAGATGACAAGGGCCGAGAACTGGAGAAATATAAGGTTCCGTACGGCTCATATATTCGCGTGAAGCCGGGTGGCCAAGTGCGGCGAGGCCAGATGCTTTGCCAATGGGATCCACACCGTACGCCAATCCTTGCGGAGAAGGCCGGTGTGGTACGGTTCGAGGACATTGAGGTTGGAGAGACTGTGCGGCCCGAGTCCGAGGGTGGTGCAGCTAAGGGTAAGGGGCGCAAGACCTCCGGAGGTGCCGGCAGTGCCCTTGTAGTGATTGAGCATAAAGGCGAACGGCACCCACGTATTGTGATTGAGGGTGCTGATGGCAAGGTGCTGGACTTCCATTATTTGCCAGCCAAGGCACGTATTGAGGTTAAGAAAGAGCAGTCGATTCAGGCGGGGCATATGCTTGCTCGCCAGCCTCGGGAAGTTTCTGGTTCGAGTGACATCGTGGGCGGTCTGCCACGGGTCACCGAGATCTTCGAAGCGCGAAAGCCAAAAGATGCGGCAGTCATGGCCGAGATCACCGGAAGCGTGGAGCTTCGATCGGATCGGCGCCGTGGCAAAATGACCATCATTATTACGAGCGAGGCAGAGCTTGAAGTCGACCACCACGTGCCGCAGGACCGGCATCTTCTGGTTCACACGGGTGACTTTGTACAGGCGGGTGATCCATTGATCGATGGGCCGTTGGTACCGCAGGACATCTTGCGGGTCAAGGGCGAAGAAGCTTTGTTCGCCTACCTGATCGACGAGGTTCAGAACGTCTACCGGGCACAGGGTGTGCCCATTGACGACAAGCACATTGAGGTCATCGTTGTCCAGATGCTTCGCAAGGTGCGTGTCGATAACACCGGTGACACCGCATTGCTACCCAACGAAGTCGTAGACAAGTTCCGTTTCCGCGCAGCCAATCTGGATGCTGCAAACAGGGGCAAGGTTAAGGATCCCGGTGATTCCAATCTACCGGTTGACAGCTTGGTGGCCATGGATGAGTTGAAGGAAGTTAATTCCCGGCTGGAGGCCGCTGGTAAAGCACCCGCTACGGCAACCAAGTGCAAGCCAGCGACGGCCACGACGCTGTTACTGGGGATCACTAAGGCGAGCCTACAGTCCGAGTCATTCCTTTCCGGCGCGTCGTTCCAGGAGACTACCAAGGTGCTGACCGAAGCATCACTGGCCGGCAAGGTCGATGAACTTCAGGGGCTAAAGGAGAACGTCTTGTTGGGGCACTTGATCCCGGTGGGTACGGGCTTTACACCCTACCTCAACATGCGTGTAATCAAGCTAGCCGAGCCACCTGTGCAGGAAAGCACGACGGTGGAAGAAGAACTTGAGGCCGCTACCAATGCTGCAGAGGCTGCTGGGGCTGAGGTGCCTGAGCAAATTGAGACTACTGTTGGCCAGTCCAGTCGGATTGCGGAGTTATTGGGTCTTGAAATGACCAATAACGCCTCCCTCAAGCCATCATAGGTTTGGTGCGCTTTGTTGACTGGTTGCGGAAGTAGCGGCGTGCCCATCTAATCCCGTGGCCATGGATGAATCGAACCGAAGAGGGCTTGAGGCGAATGCGGCTTCAAAGGTGACGTGTTCTTCAGGGATTCAATGACCCCAACGGGATTCGAACCCGTGTTTTCAGGATGAAAACCTGATGTCCTAGACCTAACTAGACGATGGGGTCAGAGGGGTTTCGGCATTGTAACGGCTTGTCTACCTGCAGCAAGTACGACGGCATTTCGGATGGTTTGGTGGTTGCGGGTTTATTGTGCCACAAAGCAGTCTGTATTTTTGGGAAACGAAATTAGTAAAATATTCAGGGAAGAGCAGTTGTCTTTCACCGGGAGAGTCTGGTCTTTCTGTGGTGGATTCATGAATGGTCGGTTCCCTTCAATCTTGACACCTGTTGAAATATTCGACTTGGCCTGATTCAGGACTACCTCTCAGATATGGAAAATGATGGGTGCTTGCCAGTCGGGCATTTATTGGCGGGGTACGGCCAGATTTTATTCAGTCGGATCTTGCTTGCGCCATTGGTAAGCTTCCTGATGACCCAGTTGAATTTTTCTCTTGCGAGTGTCGGTTGCGAGGCCTGTTTTGCCTATCGCCAGGTGGTCAGTTACAGGTACTGTGGTGTGTGATCGCACGAGGCAAGGACAGTGTGGCAGGGATACAGGTCGGGTTGGTTTCGGATTGATTTCTCCTCCAGAGGGTCTGACCTGATGTACCCAGGATGAGGTAGAAGATCACGGCAGATATTTGTGGAAATAGCGCAGCCAGTTGCCATGAAAGAACCCGTCGAGGTCAGAGTTGCTAAAGCCACGTCCGGACAGGATATTGTTGAGTTTCTGCAGGTCAGCGATCGAGTCAAGACCACTGGGGGTCTGCTCAGATCCAAAGCCACCGTCTAGATCGGTGCCGATGGCAATGTGATTACGGTTGCCGACGAGTTGGCAGATATGATCGATGTGATCAGCGACGGTATCGATGCTCACCACATGACGCGGCGTATAATCGCCGATCGTCGGTCCTCTTTGCCAGCCGGGATAGAGCATCCAAGAATCGAATGCAACTCCGAGAACACCGTCACGCTCGATGACCATCTTGATCTGTTCATCGGAAAATTGTCGGCCACCGGGCACTAAGGTCCTGCAGTTTTGGTGGCTGGCAAGCACTGGGCCGGTAAACTGGTCCATCGCCTCAAAAAAACTGGTGTCAGACAGATGCGTCAGGTCCAGGATGATGCCCAGTCGTTCGAACTGCTTGAGCATCTGTCGACCTTGTTCGGTCAGGCCAGGCGCATCGGGATTGTCGCCAGTGCCGCCGGCATAGGCGCTGCGGCCATAATGGACCAGGCTGGCACAACGCAGGCCGTCATCGAACCACCACTGGGCCTGCGCCGGGTCCACGATTGGATCGCTACCTTCCATTGCCAAGATCAGGCCTACGGGAAGTTCCGTTATGGTTTTCTCGTTGGCAGACTGCCATTGTTGCCAATGGGTATCCAAGTCGGCGGCGGTGCGCAACATCCGGACTTGGCCCTGGGATTCGAGTACCCGGTAATACGCCAGTTGCCCTTGGCCACTAGCGAAGGCGATTTCCTGTGTGGGGTAGTCGAGCATGTCGGCGTAGATCATTGATTTACCGTGTGGTGTGCGGGCTAGAACCGTGCCCAGACACACCGCTACGCCGGCGAGGCGAAGTTCAGGCAGGGTCGTCGTTGCTCGTCCACGGGCTGCGCAGTCAGCCAGTCGCCCATCACGGCGATTCAGTTCATCCAGTGTCAGCGTCAGGTCACGTTTCCACGATACCGCGTTCCATGCCAGGTCAAGATGGGAATCAATGATCAGTCTCACTTGCTATTCTCTGTCAGGGGAAAAAACTTGTCTTGAAACTGCTTCACATGCCAGACGGCTTCACGGAATATGTGCTCCCACTTCTGCTCGTCACCATCTTCGTACTCGTAGTATCCTTTCCCGTTGGTGACCCCACCGGCATCGGTCTCGATCATGTTCTTCATAGTTTGGGACAACTCCGTCGAGTTGTTCAAACTCGGCAGCACGCCACCTAGTGCCTTGGCATACATCGCGGGGCCCCCGGTAATGTCCATCCAGCGAAAGGGCCCGCACATTGCTGCCCACAGCCCCAAGGCGTTGCGGCAGGAGCGGTCCACAGTCTCGATGTCGGCTACGCCCATCTCCACGATATACACGGCTTCACGGTACATTGCATAGGCCAACCGGTTGCAGATGAACGCAGGCACGTCCCGGCGCAGCATAGCCGGTTCCTTGCCGAATCGTTTTGCCAGATGTGCCACTTGTTCAAATAGCTCTTCCGAGGTCTGTACCCCCTTGATCATTTCCATGAAACGAGTGGCATGAGCGTTTTCCGACCAGTGCATGCCCAGGAAGCGATGTGGGTGCTTACGACCTTGCTGCAGGTCGCTGATCGGCAAGGCGGAGGTATTGCTGGCGATCGGTACGTCGGGCCTGATCACGTCTTCCAGCTGATCAAATATTTCTCGTTTGACATCTATGTCTTCGATGACCGTTTCAATGACGAGATCACACTGCGAAAACAGATCAAAATCCGTGACAGGGGTATACCTATCTTGCCATCGGTTCGCCAGCGACGGCGGGTGATTGCCACGATCAATTAGATCTGAGATGGCTTGTTCGATGTACCCTTGTGCGGTGTCGTGAGTCTGCTGTCGGCGTGTGTAGCCGATCACTTGGAACCCGTGGGAGAGAAAGCAGGCCGCGATGCCACGGCCCAGCAGGCCAAGACCAACGATTCCGACGGTTTCAATATTCATGGCAACTCCAGCTTGGCGACGGTGGACTTCAGGGTGCGGTTGCGCTTCAAGTGATTTGGTTTCAGTATCTGGATCAAGTTTGGTTCGGCAACATGCCTTATTGGAGCCCGAGAAGTTCCAATGATGGACGGTAAATCAAGGCGTCGATCTGCTTGGGATCCAAACGCGGCAGGGCGGTACCCTCGAGCATGCCGTTAAGCCCATTTAGGCCGTCGATAGAGGCTTGGACCGTGGTGAAGGGGTAATCTGTTCCGAACAGAACCTTGTCCCATATCCCGTATTCCTGTACTAGCATCAAGCTGCGATATAACTGCAGCGGTCGGTAGTGCAGGGCGCTGATATCGGCGTACACATTTAGGTGCTTGCGAATTACTGCGACAGTTTCATGCTCGTAGGGATGACCTAAGTGGGCCAGGATGATCTTGATTTCTGGGAATCGAATTGCGACCCGGTCCAAATGGCGAGGCAGGGTATGTTCCAGAGGTGCTTGGGAAACAAACGTTGTTCCCGTGTGCAGTAGGACTGGCAAACGCCGATCATTGGCGTAGTTCCAGAGCGGGCCGAGCCGTTCGTCGTGGGGGTCAAACCCGGCATACATAGGTAGCAGTTTGATACCGACCAACCCCAGCTGATCATGCCCCTCGTGCATTTCGTGCTCCCAGCCATCCTGAGTGGGATCGATCGAGAGAAACCCAATCAGCGTATCCGGATGCTGGGCGACGTAGTTGGCGACGTAGTGGTCTTCAACCCACAGGCCGCTAAGGCGAGCCTTGCCGCCGAAGACGATGGTTCGCACCTCCGGGGTGGCGCTGGCGCGGTATTCATCGTAGCACACAGTCAGATTGACCGGTTCACCACCGCGGGCACGCTGTGCCTGCCGATGGCTATCTTCGGTGAAGTGCTTCTTGTGATCCCAAGCGTGGCTATGGACGTCAATGATCATAGGTACTTACCGGGTGTTTACTAGCAAGCCTAGTACGTGGTCTGTTGCCTTGAGCGTTTGGTCAATGTCTGAATCGGTGTGGGCGAAGCTAATGCTGCCTTGCTTAGTTGGGATCGGGAAGTGGTATATTCCGCGATCAATCATCGCCTGGCGGTAGTGCAGGTCGAATTGGTGATCGTGTTCCGACATCAACTGCCACCAATTCGATGGGACATGATCCATGAAGTACACGCAGTGTGCACTGCCGATACGCGAAATGGTGGCCGTGATCCCATGCCGGGCAAAAAGTTCGCACTGGCCCTGTTCAAGCTGTTGGGCCAGTTGTTCTAAGTGCCCGTAGACGTCCAAGGCTGGATCCATCAGCTTACGAAGGCAGGCGATTGCTGCGGCGACCGGCACCGGGTGACAGTTATAGGTGCCGGAGATCAATACCCGCTTGACTGGATCATCACTGATGGCCAAGTCCATCGGTGCCACCTTACCGGTGAGGGCTGCGATGGGGAATCCGTTGGCAAAGGCTTTTCCAAAGGTCGATAAGTCCGGCCGAACGCCACTGAGGCCCTGGTAGCCGCCGAGGCCAGTGCGGAACCCGGTTTTGACCTCATCAAAGATCAGCAGAAATCCGTAGGTGTCAGCCAGGCGCCGCAGGCCTTCAAGGTAGCCGGGAGCCGGTGGCACCACACCGATATTCTGCAGGGCTGGCTCGGTGATCATTGCCGCGATGTCGTAACGTTCGGCAACACAGCGAACGGCTTCAAGATCGTTGAATTCCACCGGGTGTAGATGCGCCTGCTCTGCTAGCGGCGTTCCAGCTGTGATTGGCACAACGGGGTATTCATCTCCAACTACGGGCTGGCCTCCAAGTTGGTCAGCTGTACTCATCAGGTTGGCTGCAACCACATTCTGGTTGCCATTGTAGCTGCCCTGAATCAGGATTACATGGTCGCGGCCAGTCCAGGCCCGAGCCACACGGATCGCTTGAGCCGTGGCTTCAGACCCAGAGTTAAGAAACTGTACCTTGTCCGCCATGGGCAAGCAGCGCAGAAACAACTCGGCCAACTCGCCTTCATCCTCAGTGGGCCCGCTTCCATAGTTGCTGCGGCCGGACTCCATGGCGGCGATTGCCGCATGGTTTTGGTCGGGGTCATTGTGACCCAAAATATAGGGTGAAAATCCGCAGTGGTAGTCAATGTACTGGTTGTCGTCGATATCCCAGAGGTATGCACCCTGCCCGCGAACAAAGGCGATTAAGGGCTCAGTCTTGCGATTGATAGACGCCAAGCCGCCAGGAATAACTTTGCTGTTTCGCCAGAGTATTTTCTGAGATCGGTTCAGTGTTGGCGGTTCTTCCGTGGGACTGGTCATGATCGCATACCTCGAGCGTCGACGGGAATCCGACACGGTGCTTGGCCAGCTTCGAGCCACCAGACCCCATCCTGCAGGTTTACGCAGGGACAGATGTGATTTGGGATGACGGTGATTCTCTCGCCGATCTCTGGTCGCCGGTCGCAGCGGCTCAGATCCACCTGGCCGTGTTCCTCGGTCAGTCGGGTGATCTTGGCGTCGGGGTATTCGACTACATACCCGTGGCCACTGTTCGGATCAGGATGACAAGTGTCATAGGTCAGCGTTTTGCCTCCGGCATCAATGACAACCTGATCAGGTACGGCGTTACTGACGACTGTACAGATAAACTTTGCTGCGCAATCTTCTAGCCTGCAGTAGCCCCCCCGAACCACATTCAGGTCATTGTAGATGTAGGTGCCGGGACGGATCTCGGTCAACTGTGAAACGTGGTGGCAGTGCTGTGCGGTGGGTGTAGAGCCGCTGGAAACAATGGCAGTATTCAGGCCACCTTTCTGAAATAAGTCGAGTGTCGTGGCGATCTTCTCAGCGGCCTGTTTCAGAAGCCCGATCTGGCGGTCAGAGTCGCCCGTGATATGGCCGAAGTAACAGAACAATCCTTCAAGTCGCAAGCTCTTGCTCCCATCGATGTGTCGGGCAAGGGCCAGTGCCTGCTCGGCAGTCTGCAATCCAGTCCGCCCAAATCCCGCGTCGATATCAACGAGAATACCGATGCGGCTGCCGGCTTCGGCCGCGGCTTCGGTCAGGCGGTCTGCCGCATAATCCGAGTCGATGGCGACCTTGATTTGGCAGCGATGTGCCAGCGTTGCCACGCCACGTGTTCGTGGCGGATCAACTGCAGGATAGGCCAGCAGGATGTCATGGGTAACCTCGGACATCACCTCGGCTTCGCCGACTTTGGCGCAGGTCAGGCCCAGGGCACCACCTGCAATTTGCATTCCGGCCACCTTTTTGGACTTATGCGTCTTTATGTGTGGGCGCAGGGCAAGACTGTGGGTGCGGGCGTGCTCGGCCATGCGTGCAATGTTGCGTTCCACAACAGCGGCGTCGATGACTAGGCAAGGCGTGGCCAGATCGGCCAGTGTGGTGTGGTCGGTCAAATTGCCAAGCGCAAGAGTTGCAGTATTGAACATTCTATCATCATAGCTGGGTAGATTTCCCCGTGCCATTGGCGATCTATGGTATTGGTGGCTTGCGGTATAATCTCTTGGGCTTCCGACACTGAATTGATGCTATGACCGTGCAGTCGCCAAACCGTCCTCACCCCCACGCCGCTGTGATTGGTCGGTCGATCCATGAACTGGACACCCCGGCTCTACTGCTGGATCTGGACGCCTGTGAGCACAATCTTCACCACATGGCCGATTTTTTTTCTGACCGCAAGGCCAGACTTCGCCCACACTTTAAGAATCACAAATGCGCGGCCCTCGCCCGCCGCCAGTATGAGGCTGGGGCGATCATCGGCATGACTTGTGCCAAGGTTGGTGAGGCAGAAGTGCTCGTCGCACACGGATTTGACGACATCCTGATTGCAAATCAGGTAGTGGGTGAGACCAAAATGCAGCGCCTTGTGCAGCTGGCACATCAGGCCAAGATCTCAATTGCAGTGGATGATCAGAGTCAGGTAAATGCGATCAGTACGGCGGCGGTGACGGCCAGGGTTACCATCGGCCTATTGGTTGAGGTCGACATCGGTATGGGCCGATGCGGGGTGGCACCCGGATCAGCGGCTCTGGAACTAGCACGGCGGGTGGTAGACGCCCCTGGCACCGAGTTCCGTGGGATTCAGGCTTTCGAGGGACACCTGATCTTTATCAATGATACCAAGAAGCGTACCGCCGGGGCGAAGGTGGCTATGGCTCAGGCGATTGAAACACGCCAGCTGTTGGAGCAATATGGTATTGCCGTGGACGTGATCAGTGGTGGGTCCACGGCCAACTATGAGTTGATGGCTGATCTTGAACAGGTTGAGGAAGTCCAGGCGGGCACCTATGCCACGATGGACTGGCGCTATCACGAAGTACGCCCGGAGTTTCAGATTGCCCTGACGGTGCTGGCCACCGTCATCAGCAAACGTCCCGGAGAAGCAGTTTTGGACATAGGGGCCAAAGGCGCAGGTGCCGAATTTGGATTGCCGAAAATTATTGGTGCGCCGGACGTAGACATTCCGCACTTTCTGGCTGAGGAGCACTGTCTCGTCCGCAATGCACCCAACTGGAGAGTTGGTGATACGGTGCAGTTGCTTTCCAGTCACGCTTGTACCACCTGCAACCTTCACCGGCAATTTTTTGTGCATCAGGATGGGAAGGTGATTGACGTGTGGCCGATTGAAGCCTCCGGCCTGTTGTCATAGTTTTTCTTGGACGTTGCTGCAGACGGTTGTGGGTGCTTCAGAGTCAGATGGGACTTGGTCTGAGCGGGGTTTGATATCTTGTGTTGGATTGGCCTGACCTCTGTGGTCGATGAGGCCATCGACACTCTCTTTACGGCTGGGCCATCGTTCTCGCCACCTAAGCCGTCGGCTGGATCCTTGGCGAGAATGACGGTGTGGCTGATGAATGCGCTGGTTAAGAAACAGCAGGGCCCCGGCCTCTGGTTGGAACAAGTGCCTGTTCCCGAGATCGGCATCAACGAAGTGTTGATCAAGATCGATCGGACCGGGATCTGTGGCACTGACCTGCATATCTACAATTGGGATGCATGGGCACAAAGGGCGATCCCCGTGCCGCTAGTGATTGGCCATGAGTTCGCCGGTGTGATTGAAGCGATCGGTAGCAACGTCAAGGATTTCAGCCTTGGCGACGCAGTGAGTGGTGAGGGGCATGTGGTCTGTGGCCAATGCCGCAACTGTCTGGCCGGGCGCCGCCACTTGTGTGCCGACACATCCGGAGTCGGCGTCAATCGTGCCGGTGCTTTTGCCGAATACCTGACTCTGCCTATGACCAACGTTTGGCACCACGATGCATCGATACCAGCCGATGTGCGGGCGATTTTCGACCCGTTCGGTAACGCGGTGCACACCAGTCTTTCCTTCGACGTGCTGGGTGAAGATGTTTTGATCACGGGTGCCGGACCTATCGGGCTCATGGCCATTGCCGTGGTTCGCCATGCCGGTGCGCGACACGTGGTGGTGACTGATCTTAACCCGCAGCGGCGTGCACTTGCCCAATGCATGGGTGCCACTTACGTCGTCGACCCCAAAGCCGAGTCTCTAGCAGACGTTCAGCGCAAGCTCGGCATGAAAGAAGGATTTGATGTCGGGTTGGAGATGTCAGGCAGTCCTGACGCGTTTCGGGACATGCTTCAGCAGATGTGCCATGGCGGCAAGATTGCGATGCTGGGCATCCCCGAATCTCAGACCGCGATCGACTGGAACCTCGTCGTATTTAACGGTCTGACAATCAAGGGGATCTACGGGAGAGAAATGTACGAGACTTGGTACAAGATGACGGCGATGCTTCAGACAGGTCTTGACATCACCCCGGTAATTACGCATCGGTTTCACTACCGAGATTTCGAAAAGGGATTCAAGGCCATGCTCGCAGGTGAGTGCGGTAAGGTACTGCTCTACTGGGACGAGGAACCTTAGAAATCTCGATATTGCAAGTTTTTTCTGAGGCGTGAGGAGCTATAAGATCCAATTGCCTGACATCGAGTCTTATTTGGAGTATACCAATCGGTGGAATCCGAAGGTGCATGCCCTGCTCGATTGGGATGAGTTTGGTGTTCGCCAGCGATCTGCCTCTGCGCGGGCTGATCAGGCGCTGGCCGGGTGGCCGATGGCCGTCAAGGACATCATAGACGTTGCTGGTATGCCAACGCGATGCAACGCCGATTTTCTACCCGATGGTCCGGCCACGCAGGATGCGGTGATCGTCGATCGATTGCGTGCCCAGGGTGCATTCGTGTCTGCTAAGAGCGTTACGACTGCGTTTGCCTATCTAGATCCAGGCCCGACACGCAATCCGTGGAATCTGGCCCACACACCCGGTGGATCCAGCAGTGGATCCGCGGCGGCCGTGGCATGCGGGATGGTCCGTCTTGCGCTGGGATCTCAGACTGTAGCCTCAGTCAATCGTCCGGCATCTTACTGTGGCGTGGTGGGTTTCAAGCCGACATTTGGCCGCTGGTCCACTGACGGTGTTTTCGCGTTTTCACCGAGTGTGGACACTGTGGGAATTTTCACTGCCGGCGTGGATGATGCCGAGGTCGTGTATTGTGCATTGGAGGCTCAGCCGCCGGTTCCATCGCCTGACATACTGCGTGTGGGTTGGGTCTCTGATCATGGAGGTCCACCGCCAGAGTCATCCATGCAGGCAGTTGTTGCCTCTGCATGCCGCAGACTGGAAGCTGCCGGCCACCATGTGATGCCGATGCCCGTGCCATCTTGGGTACAGCAGGCTCATGTACACCATCGGAACCTGATTGCAATGGAGGTGGCCCAGGTGCATCACAATCTATTTGCGCACTGCGGCGATCAGTACCCATCGAAGCTGCGGGCTCTGATTGAGCGTGGTCGGTCGGTGGCTGCCCACGAGGCGGATGAGATCGGACCGCACCGTCAGCAGACCATTGAATGGTTGGACGCATGTTTCAATGAGGTAGATGTGTTGTTGAGCGCCTCGGCGCCGGGGCCGGCACCCGTGGGTATCGATGCCACCGGTGATCCTCGCATGAGTCTGCTGTGGACATACACTGGTGGTCCCACGCTGACAATACCGGTTCAGCTGAGTGCCAGCGGCTTGCCACTGGCACTCCAGCTGGTCGGGCGACGCGGGGACGACCAACGGTTGTTGGCGATCGGCCGTGTGGTTGAGACGGTCTTTGATTTCATCGGCCTACCTTTTGGAACAGGCACATGTACGGATCGACCCGGCAGTTCATCGAACAAGAGCTCAGCCGAATCCACGATAGTGGACTCTATAAGCCCGAACGGGTTCTGACCAGTCCTCAGCAGGCGCGGGTAGAGGTGGCAGGTGGGCAGCTGGTTCTGAATCTCTGCGCCAACAACTACCTAGGACTGTCTGATCATCCCGATCTGGTCGCCGCCGCTCACGAGGCGCTGGAGCGATGGGGGTACGGGCTTTCCTCGGTGCGGTTCATCTGCGGTACGCAGGAGGTCCACAAGCAGTTGGAGCGGGCATTGTCGGAATTCCTTGGTACCGAAGACACCATTTTGTATTCTTCCTGCTTCGATGCCAACGCGGGTCTTTTTGAGACGCTGCTGGGTATTGATGATGCGATTATTAGCGATCAGCTCAACCATGCGAGCATCATTGACGGCGTGCGCCTTTGCAAAGCTCATCGCTACCGTTACCCCAATAGTGACATGGTGGATTTGGAGCAGAAACTCCAAGAGTCACGTTCGGCACGTTTCCGCATGATCGCTACTGACGGCGTCTTTTCCATGGATGGCACGTTGGCTAATCTTCCCGATATTTGTGATCTGGCCGACCGCCACGACGCCTTGGTCATGGTGGATGATTCGCACGCTGTCGGTTTCATGGGGCGCACCGGTCGTGGCACGCACGAACACCACCGGGTGATGGATCGGGTCGACATCATCACCGGTACCCTGGGCAAGGCTCTCGGCGGTGCCAGTGGTGGCTACACCAGCGGGCGGCGAGAGATCATCGAACTGCTGCGGCAGCGATCTCGCCCCTATCTGTTCTCCAACTCCTTAGCTCCGCCAATCGCCGCTACCTCTCTGTGGGCACTAGAATTATTGTCACGATCCACTGAACTGCGAGACCGGCTTGCACAAAATACACGCCGATTCCGTATTGGCATGGCCGAGCGTGGATTTGACATTCCGGACAGTGAACACCCAATCGTGCCGATCATGCTCGGTGATGCTTCGCTGGCGGCACAGATGGCCGAGCGCATGTTGGAGAAGGGCGTTTACGTGATCGGATTTAGCTATCCGGTTGTTCCAAAGGGCAAGGCTCGCATTCGGGTGCAGGTTTCGGCAGCCCACAGCACTGAGGATCTGGAGTTTGCCATGGACCAGTTTGCTGAGGTCAAGCACCAGATGCTGAGATAGACTCATGAGTGAAATCGGCAACGTGCTGGTCGTGGGGGCCGGGGTAATTGGATCTGCTTGCGCTTGCGCACTGGCCGAGCGTGGTGTGGCGGTGACGGCGATCGATCGTCGGGCTCCGGGGCGAGGTTGTTCCTATGGCAATGCGGGCTGGCTTACGCCATCACTGGCTACGCCCCTGCCGATGCCGGGTGTGTTGCGCAAATCACTGAAGTGGTTGACCAAGCCAGACAGCCCCTTTTACATCAAGCCGTCCCTGAATCCACAACTGCTGCGATGGCTTTGGCGATTTGTCCGGTCTGCTAACCGGTGCACAGCGGAAAAATCACTGGCAGCGCTGACCCAGATGGCGATGTTTAGTCTTGATGCCTACCGGCAGCTCGATGAAATGGCGCCGGGCGCATTTGGGTTTTGCCAGCGAGGCTTGATTCTAGCGGCTGGGTCACAGGCAGCCTTCGACAGTGCTGGTGAAGAACTTGAACAGGTGCGTCGTCACGG
Organism: Phycisphaerae bacterium; assembly: GCA_963581115.1. Lineage (GTDB taxonomy): Bacteria > Planctomycetota > Phycisphaerae > Phycisphaerales > Phycisphaeraceae > CAUZOD01. The sequence continues at coordinate 34,585 of CAUZOD010000004.1, forward strand.
TATTGAGGGACACTTGCTGAATGCGACAGAGCTTCGGGAAATGGAGCCATCACTTGTTAGGGGTAAACTGGCTGGCGGCGTATTTTTTCCAAACGAGGCCCATGTGGAACCTCTGGCTACTGTGCAATTCCTAGTCAGCCGCGCCATCGAGCATGGCGCAAGATTTCTTGACGAGACCGAATTATATGAGTTTGTCCTGCACCGGGGCCGGATTACAGGTGTGGTTACGACGCGTGGACTCCTCCGAGCGGATCACTACGTCGTAGCAACCGGCAACTGGTCAGCTGCCCTTACCCGGCAGATCGGGCTACGGGTGCCGGTGCTTGGTGGTAAGGGTTACGCTTTGATTGTGGAGACGTTCACGCCAGAACCACGTCACCCGATCAACCTTGCAGATCACAAGTTGGCGGTGACACCACGCGCAGGATCGGTACGTCTGGCGGGCACTCTGGAACTGGTGGATGCAGATGAATCGATCACAGCGCGGCGGGTACGGGCCATCTATCGCGGGGCGAGTGAATATTTGAATCTGCCCGTGGAGCCAGAGCTGGTAGAGACTTGGCGCGGCCTGCGCCCCTGCACTCCGGATGGCGTGCCCATCATCGGCCAGGCTCCACAGATCGAAAATCTGTATCTAGCCACCGGTCATCAGATGTTAGGGTTACTCAGTGCTCCGGCGACAGGGCAATTACTGGCCGATCTGCTGACGGGTCAGGTCCCGCAATTTGATCCGGTACCCTTTCGCGCTGATAGGTTTTAACTGCGTCATGAATGCATTAGCGAATATCGTGGTGAGACTGGCGAGCGGTTCCCTTGGTCCATAAGGAATATTTAATTCACAATGGCTGGATCCCATCGTTTATCACGTCGATGGCGAGATCGATCAAACCTCGACTTGATGCAGATGATCCTACGGCTTATAGCTACTGAGCAGAAG
>CAUZOD010000005.1:0-35495 GCA_963581115.1 Phycisphaerae bacterium
TCGCCAATACCCATCTCGGCAGCAAGTTCGGCTCCGTGCAATGGGCCGGCACCCCCGAAGGCACACAGCGTAAAGACCCGCGGATCATGGCCACGTTCGATGGTAAGCCTGCGAATAGCGGCCACCATTACCGTATTGATAACCCGGATCACTCCCTCCGCCACCCGTTCCACCGTCAGGCAAGTGGACCTGCCAAGCAGTCAAAATCGCCTTGCGAGATGCTTCAATGTCAAGTTGCATCCCCCCCGGCCAATTTTGATTCCGCCGCCAGCCTGCCCAGTACGAGATTGGCATCGGTCACAGTAGGCTCGGTCCCTCCCAAGCCATAACAAGCGGGACCGGGGTGTGCGCCTGCCGAACGAGGGCCGACACGCAATCCGCCCCCGGCATCAATCCATCCCACACTGCCTCCTCCAGCGCCCACTGTGTGAAGGTCGAGCATAGGGACCTGAAGGGCCAGTCCCTCGATTTCTGATTCCCGCACATAGCCAAAGCGCCCATCCTCAATCACCGCCACGTCAAAACTGGTGCCGCTCATGTCCGCGGTAATAAGGTTGTTGTTCGAATGATGGGCCGCGACAGCCGCACCTGCCACAACACCCCCAGCCGGTCCGGAAAGAATCGTCTGAACACACTAATGTGCAATCCGATCAGATGCCATCACCCCGCCATTTAATTTCATTGCCACTAGCGGTGCGTTGATCCGCTTGTCACGGAGCGATTCATCCAAATGGCTCAAGTATCGCTTCATCAGAGGCTGGATATATGCATTCATGGGGCAGGTGCTGAACCGCTCGTATTCACCATGCTCCCGGCTCAATCCGTGTGACAGGCAGACCGTAAGTGTCGACGCCGCCGCCGAAACCTGGCCCGTAAATCTTTCGTTCAAAATCCGAGTCACTTCAAGTTCATGTTCGGGATTGACATAGCTGTGTAAAAATGCAACCGCCACGGCATTAACCTTTGCGCCTTGAGTTGTTCAATAATCGAGTTAAGTTGTTCATGGTGTAGAGCTGTCTTGACGGTACCCTCATAAAGGATGCGCTCATCAACCTCGAACCCGCAGGGCACGACGAACAAGCGGTGCAGCACGAAATGTATGCATGTCGTAGAGACGTGGCCGACTCTGACGCTGAATGTGGAGGAGATCGCGGAAACCGGCAGTCGTAATCAAGGCCACCCTCGCACCCGCCCGCTGGACGACCACGTTTGTCGCCACAGTGGTGCCGTGGACCAGCAGATCGGATCGCCTCAACACCGCGATCCAGGCGATTGGATGCCTCCTGAACCCCTTGTACCAGGGCTCGACCCGGATCATCCGGTGTGCTGTGGACCTTTAGAAATAACAGCCGATCATCAGTGGTTGCCGTAGGACACAACATCCGTAAAGGTACCGCCAGTGTCGATACCAATACGAACGAGAGATGGAGGTTTTGGATTCAATCGCTTAAAGTTCCAGGTTCAACCTATGTCGATGTTTGAGCTTCTTGCCAACCGCACCAATTTTATTTTCTCTTCGCCTTGATTTTGCCATATCAATTACCATATTTCACCCATTATATTCAAGAACGCATCAATCTCGTCCAGTGTGTTGTAATGTTCCAAGGGAATCCGAAATACCTGTTCCGTCCCCAAAGCACTAATAAAATGGCCATCGATGGCATCATGGAACCGGCAGTGAATGGCCATGCCAACCTCGCAACATCGACGCACTATTTCACGAGTATCTATCGTATCTATCGTATCTATCGTATCTATCGTATCTATCGTATCTATCATGATCGCAAACACTGCTTCACGACCTTTACCACGATCGAGCCACGTAACATTTACATAATAAAGATCAATAAACACTTCATGTGTAACCCGGAGTTGCACAGGAAAAATCGGCATTACTTCCTTTGATGTGGTGTAACTCTATGGGGCATCGATCTACAGGCGGGGCACAAGGCTGGGCATGCCAGCCACGCTTCCCGTTTGATGTGTGGGCGCCACGCACAGTAGTTGATGCCGTCAAATTTAATTCGTGATTTTTGATTGGCAAAAAGGTGCTGGTGCAACTACCGCATGGTCGAATATTCGCTCTAGGTCCAATCGTCAGCGCGAACTTCGCCGGAATAGTTTGGGCTCTCACGAGTGATGGTAATATCGTGGGGATGTGATTCGGCCAAGGTCGCGCCACTAACACGGACGAAGTGAGCCTCGTGGCGAAGATCATCAATAGTCTGGGCACCGCAATAGCCCATGGCAGCCTGTAGGCCACCGACCATCTGATAAACAAAATCCGCCAACGGCCCCCGATAGGGCACCCGGCCTTCAACACCTTCGGGGACTAATTTCGAAGGCGCATCGACCCGGGACTGGCCGTAACGATCGGCGCTTCCGACCATCATTGCACCCTGGCTACCCATGCCGCGATAGCTCTTATAGCGCCGGCCCATGTGAATAACCAGATCACCTGGCGCCTCGTCCAAGCCAGCGAATAGTGACCCGAGCATGACCGCTGATGCGCCGGCCGCAATGGCCTTGGCAATGTCACCGGAGTGGCGGATCCCGCCGTCGGCTATCACAGGCACTCCCGCTGGCTCGGCTCCACGACAGGCACTGATCACTGCGCTCATCTGCGGCATGCCCACTCCGGTAATCACCCGTGTGGTGCAAATCGATCCTGGACCAATTCCCACTTTGACTGCATCAGCGCCAGCCTCGATCAAATCTATCGCACCTTGCTCGGTAGCCACATTGCCAGCGATCACGTCAATCATCCAACGGCCCTTGACGGCGCGTACGGTCTGGATCACGTTGTCGCTGTGTCCGTGGGCCGAATCAACGATCAGCACGTCAACCTCCGCATCGATCAGTGCGCCGGCTCGTTCAAGGCCGTCACCGGCAGCCACCCCCACCGCTGCACCCACACGCAGGCGCCCACGCTCATCTCGGCAGGCACTGGGAAACTGGGCCATCTTGACGATGTCGCGCATCGTGATCAGACCGAACAGGTGCATGTCGCCATCGACCAGCAGCAACTTCTCGATCTTGTTCCGATTGAGAATAGCCTCGGCCTGCTCGAGCGTGGTGTCCGGCGGGGCGGTGACCAAGTTGGTCGCTGTCATTACCTCATGAATGGGCTTGGTATCATTATCAAAAAACATCATGTCCCGACGGGTCAGGATGCCCACAACCTTGCGGTCGATGGTGATAGGTACGCCGGATATGTTCTGCTCGGCCATCAGTAGCCGTGCGGTGGCGGCCGGAGCGTCAGGCGGCAATGTCACTGGATCGACGATCACTCCATTGGCCGATCGCTTGACCTTGGTCACCTCACGCACCTGCTCATCTATAGATAGGTTCTTATGGATCACCCCTAGACCGCCGGCTTGGGCCAAGGCAATCGCCAAGGCGGCCTCGGTCACAGTGTCCATCGGTGCCGAGAGCAAGGGCACATTCAGTCGAATGTGGCGAGTCAGACGGGTGGAGGTGTCAGTCTGGGCTGGAACGACGCTGCTGCGCCGAGGGGCCAAAAGCACGTCGTCGAAAGTAAAGCCATCCTCGATGATCTTCGCTTCCATGAAATAGCAATACCCATCATCGCCCCCACCGTCAAGCACCGGGGCCCAAAACGACGGTTGGAAACAAAAAAAGGCCGCCCGGTCCGGGCGGCCTTGCGTAGCCAAGTTCTCAGGTGTATCGGCCTTAGTCGTCCTGATTGACGCCGCCGTCGTCACGCCCTTCATAGGTCATGTAGGCGTTGTAGTTGTCCTCCGGATTACCGCCGATACCAACATTGACACCGTCTTGGGGCTCAAAGATGTTGTCCTCCTTGTTGGTCTGGCTGGAATCGTTGAATGCACCGTTGGAGTACCTGGTGTCCAAAATTTGGGTAGTTTCGAATTGCACGTGGTTGTCGTTCCAAGCAACGCTGCCGCGCCAGTCGCCGCCATCTTGCTCCGTGTGGATCGAACTGATCTCGTTGTCCGTGTCATCACCGGTGTTACGATCGGTGATCACGATCGCTTCGGTATTCAGCGTATCCTTCCACTCATTAAAGCGGCCGGTCTCCTTATCGTCCTCATCGGTCTTGGTGATCTGCAACATCGCATAAGAATAATTGTCGACGGTCAGGTCCACGTCGGTGCTAGTCCATTCGGTCTTGGTCTCGACCGGGCTAATGCAGTACTCACCGGTAAAATAGTTGCCATCGAGCAGGATCACGAACCGGGCCTCGGGCGCATCACCGGAAAGGGACTGAACGCCACGGATTAGCTGATCGTTAGCATTGTCATCAATAATGCTGCCCCGCGAATCGAGGCCAGGGAATTTCTCCCGATTGGACTGCGAAAACATCACCATTGCCTGGTGGATGCCACGCACCTGGGTGTTCGATTGCATCTGACGCGCCGTGCGCCGTGCGGCGCCCAATGCTGGCAGAAGGATGCCGATCAGCAGGGCGATGATCGAGATCACCACCAGAAGCTCAATCAGCGTAAACGCTTTCTTTGATCTCATTGCATGGTCTCCTAAGTCGGGGCTCTGGAACATGGAATCGGTTTTACGTACCCGAATGTGTGGTCCAGGATGCATGCTGCTGCGGGTCGAAACACCATTAATCCGGTGCTCGGCTTCAGCTCGCTTACGAGCTGGGACAGACAGTTTGGATGAATAATGACAAGCAGCAAATGGTCCAGAACACAAACTTGTAGGTACGCATATTTAAGTCAGAGACGAACCATTCGCCTCAGGCGGTCTCGTTGTGCAGCCAACCGTAGGCCGGGTCCAGGTTCGGGCGGGTCAAAAGCGCCGTAGCATGACAGACGCAGGGGGGGGATGCTAGCTTCGCTCTTACGCCACTAACCAAGCTCACCCACCGAGCCGAGCTCACGCTAGCATCCTATTCTAGTAAATCCGTCCAATGCCTGTCAAGGGTTTGGATTGGCCTCATTCTGGATCAGAAAAATTATGATAAATATCTGTGTTAACCCGAAGTTCCCCCACGTGGCCGGGCGGTACCGGCAGGCACAACGCGGGTGGTCGGGCGTTATTGCTGTGGTTCGCAAAATCGTCATGGCCAGAGTTTTGAGGGGCTGAATTTGGGATAGGAGGGTCAGGAGGCCCGTCCGTGGGTGTATTGTGAAACACATGTCGTAACTCACATTTCCCATTTGAACTCGCCCCAGCTACGCCGCCGGGCTCTTTGTGCCCAGCATAACGCACCCTCCAAGAATCCAAGGCCTTCCAAGGCCTTCCAAGGCAAGAATAGCCTGAGAGCCGGCCGATCGGACGCTCGAACGACGATTGTGGTGATCATTCCGCCCGTTTGAGGGCGGGCGGCCCACACCCACCGCGCTGGCCCGGATGTCTGCATCGTTCTGCCCGTTGCCCCGGCCGATCATATCGACGCAGCCCTCGGCAGGATCGCGGCGAACCGGCGGGTGCGACGCAGGATTGCCCGGTACAGGCCGCGCGGGACGGCCACCTCTGCCAGTTGGAACGTGACGTACCGGGCGTGGCGGACCATCTTCGCCCCGATCTTGAGCAGCTTCTCGCGCAGCGTTGTCAGCGTCCAGTGCTTGACGCTGTCCGGCAGCCCCAGCCAGCGCAGGAAGTTGCCCAGGTTGTGCGCCAACACGTGCAGTTGCAGACGCACCTGGTTGGCGTCGAAGCCGTGGCACGGCAGGCGGGTCCACCGCACCGCGTGCTTGCCCTCCTTGATCCACTGCTTTGGCCATACCGCGCCGGTTGTAGAAGTCCACCACCGGCTTCGTGCCGCCGTCGAGGTTGGTCGCGATGAAGCCGGTGCGTGGGAACAGTTCGCCTTGGTGCCATTCGACCTTGGCCACCACGCGACGCGGTCGGTCCCACGACTTGGCCTGGTACTCGAAGTTGTGGGAGAACCGTTGCGGCTTGTTCGGGGGGCGGCCTACGGGGCGCGTCAGCAAATGCGCGATGTGCCGTTCAAGCACGGCATTGGCCTTGAGCCGAATGGCATAGCGGTACTCCTCGGCTTCGAGCAGTTCATGCAGCTGCGGGATGGCGAACGCGGCGTCGGTCCGGAAGAACTTTGGCGCGTTGAGGTCACGGTAGCGTTCGAGGGCCGATCGCCAGTCGTCGGCGATGGCGACGTTGCCGGGACGCAGCAGTGCCCGCTCGACATCGCCATCCTGGTTAAACAAGAACAGGGGATGGTAGCACTCGCATCCGAAGTGGCCGTTGTAGGCCGTCCCTATCCTGCCGGCCATACGTCTCGCTGACCGAGCTGTCCATGTCAAGGGTGAGCTTCTGCACCGGCCCGCGTTGGCTGATCAGGTCCACCCACTGCCCGGGCATGTTCATCATTACGGAGGTTGTCGGGATGGACCAGCACGTCGGTCTCGAAGCGAGACACCTGGCTGGTCAAGGCCGCCTGCCGGTCGGCAGCGCGTCCACCAACCACGTGACGCATCACCGGGTCCACGCTCAATCGCTCGGCGTCGTTGACATCCTCGTCCCCAGGCCAGACGGCTGTAGATCGACTGGCGGAGCAGCGACGTCATACTGTGCTGGATGTTGCCGCCGGTGCGCAAGTCCACCAGCTTCATGCCAGCTGAATCGGTCAGACCTGCCACGTCATCGAGGTCGCGGTAAGGGAACAAGCCGGCGTCCGAACTGACCTGCGCCCCGTGAAACGCGAGCTTAATGGTGCGGTCAAAACCGACCCGCAAGGCGTCCTTGCCTGTTTCACCCATTGGGTTCTGTCCTTATCCGAAGGTTGGCGAGATGAAATCGCCATAGAATACAGGCCAGCACGGCGTGGGTTGCAGAAGATCGCTCATGTCATCTGGGAAATCCGGAGTTAAATATGTTTATCTAATCTGGACTAGAAGGGCGGTAACGGGGGCCAAAACCTAGAGCCATGTTAACCTTGGGTACGTTTGCCCCACCAATCCCACCGATAGAATTGCTGCTGCAGTCAAGTTCAACTGCAGGCCAGCAGAAATTATCTAGGATAATTGCCATGCTGCCAGCTTTTCGCCAACGTCTGCTCATCGGCATCGGGCTAATCATCGGCGGTTGGGTTTGGATGCGTGTGGCCTCGGAGTTGGGTGCCGCTGATGGATCCCCAGGGATCAGTCTGTTCGATAGTTCATTGGGAGTGCCACTGGCAGTTGTGATCACGGTCTTGGCCGGACTGCCCGCGGTTGGGCTAGGACTGGTCGCTTCCAGTACAGGCAACCCACTTTCCGGGATCTTCGTTGTCGCCTTCTCCCTGTTAATGCTTGCCGCCAGTGGTGGCTCAATCGAGGGTTTTCTGTGGCGCAGTAATCTTCCCGGCCGCTACGGTGCCCTGATCGTCGAAACCATCTTCTGGAGTGTGGCGATGGTCGGGCTGATCTTCCTCACTGGCCTCGTCCGCCACACCTTACGGGCATGGCTGGCACGACTAACCGGTACCGATCCTGCCCACGGCACGAGGAACCAGTTGTTGCACGTCGACAGCCACACGCTGTTAGCCGGATTGATCGCCGCGGGCATCGGCGGACTACTGAGCAACCTACTGATCCAATCGGAAATTTCCGGGCAGGTACTCGGTTCACTGGTTTTGGCATTCGCCATTGGTGCATTAATGGCACAACTGATCATGCCTAATGCATCACCACTCGGCATTCTGCTTGCTCCCACCGTGGTCGCCATCGCGGGCTATGCTTACGTTCTTTTCAACGGCAATATTTCAGGGACCGATGATGTCTTGCGGGCTTGGTACCGCAGCGATCTCCCAGGACTGGCCCTGAGCCTTCCTATCCAATATCTCTCGGGCGGAATAGTCGGTGTCACCATCGGTCTGGGGCTGGCTCAGTCGCTGGATCAGACCCACACCCCCACAGCAGAAACCTAGGCCGGATGCCGAAGCGACTTCCAGTCCCCGTTACACTGCGCCGATGCCATCTGCCGCACGATTTCGTGTCATTCTCAACCGCCTGCTGACCCGAGCCGGATTTGCCGCAGACTGGTACCTGATCCCCATCGCAGCCACCATTGGTATTTTCGGTGGACTGGTGGCCACCGGATTCGACCTACTGATCGAGACAATTACCACCATCTGCTATGGGCACGGCGAATACCCGGGCCTACCAATGCCTCCGCTAATGCTGTATGCAACACTGCCAGCTGCCGGCGGCCTGCTCGTGGGACTGGTCCGCTGGTTTGTGTTCCACCTGCAGCAGAGCCATGGCATCCCCATGGTTATCGAATCGCTATCACGCCAAGGTGGCAGGATTCCCATGAAGTTCGGGTTCGCCAAAGCGATTAATGCCTCACTGACGATCGGAACCGGAGGATCAGCTGGTGTCGAGGGACCGATCATTCAGATCGGCGCGGTAGTCGGCTCCACCGTGGCCCGTTTTCTGCGGGTCAGCCGGGAACAGGTGCACACACTGGTCGGATGTGGAGCCGCCGCGAGCATGGCCGGCATCTTCAACGCACCTATCGCCGGGGTGATGTTCGTTCTCGAGGTTTTGCTGCGTGACTTCTCTGTGCGCACATTCATTCCCATCGTAGTCGCCAGTGTGTTCGGAACCGCAATGGCTCAAGCACTATTGGGAAGCAATGAAGCGATATTTACGATGCCGCTGGCAATGACGCAATACGAGTTTTCCATGCCGGAACTTCTGCCCTATGCCGGGCTCGGCCTGCTGTGTGGACTGCTGGGTGTTGTGATCATTGGCCTCGTGGGTTCTGCGGGGCAAGCATGGGCACGATTAAAAGTGCCCGGTTACATTCGACCGGCCATTGGTGGTGCCCTGCTAGGCGGCTTGGGCCTCCTATTTCTGCAAGTGTGGACGCACCCGGTCCATGGTTTCAATTCGCCCATATTCTTTGCCAATGGCTACCCCGTGGTCGAAGCCATGCTCAACCCCCAGTCCTACCTGCCAGCATCAACGGTTTTGGTCCCCGATGGTGACGATGGGCAACAGATCATGTCCGCGACGATGCTGGTGTTGCTGGCTGCTCTGTTGTTCAAGCTCACCGGAACGTGGCTGACCCTAGGTTCCGGTGGTGCTGGAGGTATTTTTGCGCCTAGTTTGTTCATGGGTGCGTGCCTTGGGGGAGCATTTGGCATCGGACTGCAATGGCTGGCAATCTTTCCGGGCGTTAATCCGGCAACCTACGCGCTAGCCGGTATGGCCGGTGCACTGGCGGCTGTGGCTCATTGCCCGCTCACCGCCTTCCTGCTGGTATTCGAGATCACCAAAAACTACAAGGTCATCCTGCCAGTGATGCTCGTAGCGATCCTAGCCACCACCTGCGCCCAGTTCTTCCGTCGCGATTCGATCTATGCCCTGTGGCTGCGTCAGCGCGGTGTACGCATGGGTACGACTGCGGACTTGACGCTGCTACGCCGATTGCGAGTGGCCGATGTGGAACTGGTTGCGGCCGTACTCGTGCATGCGGATGATCCGGCGGCCCGTTTGGTCGAACTGGCCGAAGAATACGCCACCGTCGATTTCGCGGTCTGTGATGAACACGATCGTTACATCGGCATGGTGGTCGGCGAAGATCTTCGCACCACACTGGTGCAGCGAGAGGCGATCCCCCTGATGATTGTCGGCGAGTTGATGCGTACAAACCTGCCCACGGTTTTGGCGGATGAAACCCTGGATGTCGTGCTGGACAAGTTCAGTCGACACGATGTCGCCAGTTTGGCGCTACTAGACGACCAACAGCAGGTGCGAGGCCTAATCACCCGACCGCGACTGATGCGAAGCTATCATCGGCTGCTGTCGCGCTAGGAAAGGACTCCGAGATAGGTGAATTCAGCGCTGAGAATTCGAATTGGAGCACTTGCGGTTTTGGGGGCGAAAAGCTAGGGGCTGGCAGTTTAGAAAACTGCCCTCATCCGGATCTACAATCAATAAAAGTGGCTTCGCAACACACAGAACGCCAATACCAAGTTTTACTCTTAACTCAAACCCTCCTGCATACCCATGACCCACTTCCCGTGCCATTACCGATTCACGCGTGGCAATCGCCTTTCCGGCAAACGGGCCTTTGATGCGGTACATGCTGCTAAAGTTCGCCGCAGTAGCGGTCCCCTAGTGGTCTGTGCAGCTGCCAACAATATGGGTTACTGCCGAATCGGACTGAGCGTGGGGCGCCGCGTGGGCACCGCAATCCAACGAAATCGGATCAAGCGGCTGCTCCGCGAGACGTTCCGTCTACATCAGCACGAGTGGCCAGTTGGCTACGATCTCGTGATCATTGTAAAACCACACGAACCAGTTACACAGAACGACTATCAGGGCATGCTGGAATCAGTGCTGCGACGGATCAATGGACACTACCAGCGCCAATCTGCATCACGATCAAATTAGAGAGAATCTGAAGTACGTGGTCTGTGGGACCTTGACACATTTTGCGCCTCCGCGTTTTTCAGACATTGAAAAATGAATTCTCTAAAATATCTTCACCAAAAGATTTCATAGCCATCATCCGACGACAGAAAATATGCAGCTAGTACAAAGATTAACCACTCTTACTCAACGAGTGATTGGGCAGGTCCGCTGGACCTTGCAGAATCCTACGGCGGAGCTGACGCGTGCTCAGGCTGTACTGCGCTATCTCGTCGATCTGACACGCCATTGCACGCGGGAGCTGCGCCACGACCGAGCATCCCAGATGGCGGCGGCGCTGACCTACCACACACTGTTCAGTCTTCTACCCACCGTAGCCCTGATGCTGGTGATAATGCGAGTATTCGTCACCCCCGACCAGTTGGAATCCTTTCGCAATACTGGCGTCGATCTTGTGATGCAGTGGCTTGGCGACACTGGCGCCAGCGACATCGGATCGCAACCAACTACAAGCATGCAAACAGATTTTGGACAAACCGCATCCGCCCTAGAACAGAATCTGCAGCGATGGCTCAACCAGCTGCAGAACGTGAACTTCAAGAGCATCGGCCTAGTGGGAGTGCTGCTGTTTATTTATGCTGCAACCGGCTTGCTGGCCACGGTTGAGCGCAGCTTCAACCTGATCTACGGCGCTTCGTTAAACCGACCACTATACCTGCGGTTACCGATGTACTACACGGTAATCACACTGGGACCGATGACCCTCCTGCTTGGGCAGTACATGCAGGGCCGGTTCATGGGCTGGTTGTACACCGAGTCCTGGACCAACTGGCTGGTGGGCCCACTGGCCGTGGCCACACCACTGCTGACAACATGGTCCGTGCTGCTAGCGATGTATACCCTACTGCCGAATACCCGGGTGCAACTGAGACCGGCGGTCTTCGGCAGCTTCATCGCAGCCTCTGGCTGGACCATCGGTGTTGAGTTGTTCGGCATCTACGTACGTGGCGCGGCAACCGCAACGCTATACGGCGCAATGGCGGTGCTGCCGCTATTCCTGCTGTGGCTGTGGATCACATGGCTGATCGTGCTGTTCGGCCTAGTGCTGTCCCACACCCTGCAGGGCATGCGCGGGCACAAATTCTCAAGTCAGCCGCTGGGTGAGTATGTCGAACTGTTACTCGATCCCAAGTGGATGATTCCAATGATGGCGTTGATTGGGAAACGATTCGCACAGGGGCAAGCCACGCGGCTACAGCCGCTAGCACGGTCACTGGCACTGCCCGTGCGCGCAGTGAACCAGATGATTGGCCAACTGCAGCAGGAAGGTCTAGTCCACCGGATCGATGACCGTGATGCAATCGATCCCAGATACGCACTGGCCCGACCAGCCGAGCAGATCGAACTGCGCCAGCTGCTCGAGGTGGGACATCGCATTTCTCGCCGACACGCCCAGGCCAGCCAGATCCCCTGTCGCCAGTTTCTTGGCCATCTAAATGAAGCTGAGTCCCGTGCCGCCGCCAAACAGACTCTGGCCAACATCCTGCACTGCACTGGTGCACCGGACGACAGCTGAGCCGGTTAACCATCGACCCTCTGGTCACTTTGCCGCTACTGACGACCTCGCCCCGTCGTAACGTTGGGCAATGGGCATACGGCGGCCAAAACCAAATGCTCTCCCCGTTATTTTCAGCCCCGGCGGCATCTGCTTTCGTTTGTATTCGTTGCGATCGATCAGTTGCACCATTCGCTGCAGCACCAATCCATCGAATCCAGTTTCCTTAGCGATCTGCCCGATCGATTGCTCACGCTCTACGTATCGCTCAACGATCTCATCTAGCACCTCGTAAGGCGGCAGCGAATCTTGATCAGTCTGGTCGGCACGCAGTTCGGCACTGGGCGGCTTCGACAACGAATCCGGCGGAATCACCGGGCCATTAAATCTTTGTCGCAACGGTGAAGCCGGATCCTCGTTGATCCACCGCGCCAATCGGTACACCAGTGTCTTGGGCACATCGGAGAGGACTGCCAGTCCCCCGCACATATCGCCGTAGAGAGTGCAGTAACCCACGGCCAGTTCGCTCTTGTTACCAGTGGTCACCAGTAGCGAGCCGGACTTGTTGCTCATGGCCATGAGGATAACACCACGAATTCGCGCCTGCATGTTCTCTTCGGTTACGTCCGGCCCAAAGCCAGGCCACAAAGGATGCAGCATCTGCTCGAAGGCCTCGTGGGCCGGTCCGATTGGCACAACGTCGAATTTGATGCCCAAGTTCCGTGCCAACTGAACTGCATCATCGATCGAACCGGCCGATGAATACCGGCTCGGCATCGCAATACCGCGAACCTTTTCGGCGCCAAGCGCACCGACGGCCAGTGCACCGGTCAATGCTGAATCAATCCCACCGGATAGCCCCAGTACCACAGATTCGAAGCCACACTTGCGGCAGTAGTCGCTTATTCCAAGGGTGATCGCGCTATAGGCTGACGCCATCCCCGTCTCGGGACATGCCACTGGGTCCCGGCTGGCACCAATGCCCAGTTCAAACACCAATAGATCCTCAGCGAAACTGGCGCCATGCGCAATCAATTGGCCACGAGCATCAAACGCGCAGGAATTCCCATCAAATACTAGTTCGTCATTGCCACCTACCTGATTACAGTAGAGCAAGGGAACGCGGTGCCGCCCGGCAACATGCCCCATCAACCTCAACCGCAGGTCATGCTTGTCCAAGACAAATGGAGATGCGGAGCAGTTGATCAGCAACTCGGATCCCCGTTCAAGTAGATCGTCAATGGGATTGGTGGGATAGAGCTGGCGATCAAAGAAGTGCTGGTCGTTCCACAGATCTTCACAGATGCTGATGCCCAGATGGATCCCATGAAGGGTAGCGACGACCGGCGGACCCGGTTCGAAATAGCGATGTTCATCAAACACGTCATACGTTGGGAGCAGGTTCTTGACGTGTCGCTGACGAATCCGACCGCGATAACAAAAGGCCGCCGCGTTATAGAGCATCCGACCCTCGCGGCCATCGGACGGACATGGGTAGCCGATGATCGCGGCCGTGTCGCTGCATTCTTCAGCCAACTGATCCACCGCTGCCACACAGTCTCGCACCACGGAGGGCTTGAGCAGGAGGTCCTTGGGTGGATAACCGATGATCGCTAGCTCGGGGAACACGACCAGATCGGCTCCCGCATCCGTCGCGGCCCGCAGATTATGCCGGATCAGCCGCACGTTTCCGGCGATGTCGCCCACAGTCGGGTTGATCTGGGCCAAAGCAATCCGCATGACTGGTGTTAGTGTAGCCGCACCACCACGATCCGCGGCTTCCAAACCCGCGGAACCGGGGCTCTCTGGTGGGTTACCTTGTACTTCATTGTACCCAAGGGCGCCCGGGATCGCTAGGACTCCTGCTCGCAAAGCGTCCAAGCCGAAATCTTGTGCGCCACCGCCATGATCGGACAAATACGGTTATCACCAGACCCTAACCACCACCGCTACCCGTATAAGAGATACCGCGCCCATATGCACGCCTATGCCACCAGGAGTTGGCCAAAGACAAATCCTAGACCGACCACAGGAACAGCCCATGGCCAGCTGGCCCCGGTTCCGCATAAATGCATTCAGCCCCCAACAAATAACAGGGGCAGACCACAGATGTCTCAGCAATAGACCGAGCACGATAGCAAGTCTCCAACCGCACCTAGGGGCCCAGTCCAATAACCGCTTATCAGCTTTGACGCCATGCGCTAAAAACACGCCGACACCAACGGCCGTGGCGCTCAGTCAGTGGCGTAGAAGCCTAACAGATCTCCTTGGTGCCACCACACCCCCAAGGCCGCCCATAAGGCACGCTACAGGAAATCCCAAGCCCATACAGCCGATCTTCGGCGACACGACATAGCCGGTAATGTCGAATATTGTTGGCAGATGAAGCCGATTACCAGTGGCTAATTGTGCCCTGTCCCTGATGCCCCATCATGTCCGAATGGGCCAAGATCTCAGCCTGTCATCAATTTTGACCGGCTTCTGGTACTACAACAGGCCTCTAAAGACACCTCGGAGTATGCCTGATGCCAAAATCAATCATTTGACGCTGGAATCTGACGCGAATCTGCGGGTCCAACCTTGCGAGGCATGGTTCGTTTGACCGATGATTGACAATCCTAGGGTCTACCTTTTCGATAACCCCAACCACTACCAGAAAAATGTCTGGCCCTGACTATTGGAACGACAAGACCCATGAATTCACATCAAATTCCATCCCCACACTGCCGACAAATACTACTGCTAGTTGCGTGCATCTGTCTGTGGGGCTGTCAAGCTCCGCTGAACTTACACAAACAAAGCAAATCCAATCATCACATGGGCATGGCTGAGAAGTACTTGGATCGGAGCCTGACCGACGCAGCACTGGCTGCCTTTGGCCTGGCCCTCGAAGAAAATCCCCGGGTCACCGATGCCCACATGGGGATGGGCGACATCTATCGCCTCTACGGAAACTATGAACTGGCATCGCGTGCATACGAACGGGCCACCTATATTGACCCAAATCACTTCAGTGCACATTACTACCTGGCATTGATGAGCCAGATGCTCGGCCGTCTCGATGAGGCAATCACCACATACCTGAAGGCCCTCGCCATCGATCCTCGCAGCTTCGAAGCCAACCGAGACATCACCGCAGCCTATCTGCAGCTGGGCCAGATGACATTGGCGGTGCGATACGCCGAGCGGGCCACAGAACTATCGCCCGATTCACAGGAATCCTGGACCAACCTGGCTGCCGCTTACAGCCTGCAGGGCCGATACAATGAATCGGTCAATGCCTATCGTCAAGCAGCCGAACAGGGAAGCCTGAACGATCGTGTACTCCTGGGCCTCGCCAATGCCCACATCCGCCTGGGCAATTACCCCCGGGCGATTAACGTGCTGAACTCACTGATCCACCGTGAACCCTCGTCAACAGCGTACGAACGGCTGGGTTATGCCAACTTCAAACAGCGAGAATTCCGTCAGGCCCTAAAGAATTTTCAGATGTCGCTGTCCCTGGTTGAAAACGATACCGCCGCGCTCAATGGCGTAGGTGTGTGCTTGATGACGCTGTATATCCAAGGTGGCCGGGAAAACCTTATCCAACGTAACCAAGCCGTCGGAGCTTGGCGCAAAAGCGTTCAGCTACGCCCAGACCAACCGCGAATTGTAGACCTGATCTCCCGCTACAAGCGTATGTAATCCTATGTTTTTCCTGTCTGCAAAAACGCCTCAGGGTTGATCAAGAAATCACCGGCAATTCAACAGCGCGCTGACGGTCGACGGCGTGACGTTGGGCTGGATCAAAGTCGGCCGGATCCATGTCCAAAAAAGTTTCCGCCAGGCGCTGGGCGGTGTCCTGCTTCGCGTAACGATTGCCCGCCTCGGGGCCGCGAAATCCACGTACCGTCTCGGGGGTCGATAAGATTGCAAGCCAACGCTGGTAGTCATTGGGCCCATGCCAATCGAGCCGGTCCACGAGCAGCTCGTACCACTGACAGAACTGCCTCTCGTGCCGATGCCACGCCGGCATTAGCGATCGCAAGAACCCACAACCGGACAGCAACCGCAGTTGCCAGTCACGACTCTTCCACTCAAACTGAATCTTGCGGCCAAAGACGTTAAACTCCGGGCGATTGTGGTGCCGGTACACGACACGATCGCCACGCTCCAGATTGACATTGTAGCGGCGGCGATCTCGACGGTACTTTTCTGGACTGGTCAGCATCGCGCTAACGTACACCTCGTCCTTGATGAGCATCACCTTGGCAAGATTCCAGACAACGGCACGAGTGATGGCGTACCCATGCTCCGGATGGTCCTTGTGGAAGACCTCAACCAAACGATGGCAATACCGCTTCGCGTATGTAATTCCGCCCCAAACTAGGCAATCATAGGCACGAATGATCACGTCTCGCATCAGTGCATCAGGCACGCACAAACCTCTAGTCTGACGAAATGTCTGCTTCATCAAAACCCGGTACTGCCGGGCAACGAACTCGCCTCGGAATCGGAATCGCCCGAACGGCTCGGCGCCCCACCACGCTTGGATCGTGTTGATTTTTCTTCGCAGTGCGCGGCGGGAAGACTCGTACTCATGTTGCATCTCCACTACAAACAACTCCGGGTGTACCGCAATCTTGCGACCAATTTTAAATGCCCGCAAGTTGCGATCGGCCTCATCGCGGCACACGCTGTGTATTGCTTTCTCGATTGCCTCGCCTGTCAGCGGCAGGTAGCCCTTCTGGAAGGCGATGCCCAACATCATGATGTTCGCGTACAGTTTCGTATCCAAGACCCGCTCGCACAGATCCCCGATGTTGAAGCTGAATGAATGTCCCGGCTTCGTATACCGAACCAGCGTCCGCTCCAGATCATTCACCGCAAAGTCGTCGCGGCCCATCAGCGTCAGGATGGTTGGCGTCTTGGCGGTATTGATCACCGCCGCCGTGTGCTCGGGCGATGCCACCCGGTAGGGCTGGCTGGGATCGATGCCACGGACCGCCTCAACCAGATCGATCCCCAGCAACAGATCGGCCTTGCCGTACGGCACCAAGGGCGTGGTGACGACCGACGGTACCCCAGAACCCGCAGCGCCGGCAACAACCTTGGGCATCGATCCACCCGCAGCCGTTACCTGGGCTTCCTTGTCGGATCGCATGAAAACCAGTTGGCTGAACACGCCGCCGTTACGGATGGCCAACCCCTTCTTATCCAGGAACTGCACGTGATAACCCATCTCATGACCGGCGGTAACCAACAGCGATGTGCATAATCCAATACCCATGCCACCAACCCCAGCCAGATAACACCGCCATGTATCTTGCTCAGCATGAATAGGTGGAGTCGGCGAGGGCAGATCGTCAATCGCCACGTGCTCATCACTCATGCGCTGGGGTCGGTTGCGATAGACCGTCACCTCTTCGAATGCAGGACAGGCGCCAATGCGATGACAAGCCCCATCATTGACACACCACGACATGTCAGTCTGCATCTTCGGACCGTAATCCGTGTCCACAAACTTAAGACCGGGGCACCCGGTACGGGTGGTGCATTCAAGGCAGAACTCACACACATCGGTAGCAATGTTCATCTGCGTCTTCTTGGGCAAGAACCCAAACTGCCCAACCAACTGTTGCTCCTGCTTGCGGCCCCGGCGGTGGTAGGTAATCCCACACTCCTTGTCCGCGATGACGATTTTGACCCCGTCAGCCAGAATCGTCTGCTCCATGAGTTTACGGTAGCGCAGCCGATCTGCAGGGTTAATTCTCACGATGCGCACATCACGCGACTGCTTCCGGGGCACCATTCCCTTGACGATGCGCTCGATATCAAGCGGGTTCGCCACCTGGCCCATCAGATCGGCCTCGCTGCCAAACGTGTGCTGGTGCCCCGTCATCGCTGTTGTCTTGTTCTCGAGAATGATGTAGGTGATGTCTTGGCCAATGTAGATAGACTGGCCGATAGCGATCTGGCCGCTGTGATGGAAGGTCCCATCGCCCATGAACACGATCTGCTTGTTCTCAATAAAGGGGTCAACACCGGCTCCGGTACCTCCACCCAGACCCATCCCCGAGTAGTTGTGCATGAGCGACTTGTTTGGTTCAAACATCAGCATTGTGTAGCAGCCAGTATCGCCATGGGCCACTAGGTCTACGCAACGGCGCTTGTGCACGCGATCCATATAGTCTGAATCGAGTAGATCCCGGCGAATTTCTAGCAGTACACTCGATGAATCACGGTGTGGACAACCCGGACAGAACGTGGGGGTGCGCACCGGTAGGGACGTCTCATAGGACGCCGTGGCTTGGATGCGATCTAGATGACGAGTAAGATTGCCATTGGTCAGTTCGATTGGCAATGTTGGGTGGGCACGGAACAGTGGAATCAATCGCTCCATCAGCACAGAAGGGTTGAGTCCGCGCGTCTCCGGCACACCAGACAGGTCGCCCGGGAAATGCTTGCCGTAGACCTGCGTATTTAACTCGCCGCGCTGGCGCAAAGGATCAAGGATCTGACGTACCTGGCGTTCCACGAACTCGCGACGCTCTTCAATCACAATCAGTTGTTCACACTGTGATGCCAATTCGATCACCAGTTGATCGTCTATCGGATATGACATGCCCATGCGGAGAATCGGCAGACGGCCAAGAAGATCCAGTTCGCTCAGGGCATGAACGAGATACGCATGAGCCGAACCGCAACCGACAAATGCCAAAGGCACTTTTTCCCCCTTTTGGGGACCATATAGCACATAATTGACGCGGTACTGGCGGGCAGCAGCCTTGACAGCCTCGAATCGATCTCGCAACTGAATCTCACGCTGCCAGGTCCGAGGTGGCAGCAGCACCGTCTGCTCAAGCAACGGTTCGATATCCTTTTCGTACGAGAGCACCTTCTTCTGCCGGGCGTTGAATAATGGATAGCAGTTGGGGCGGCATTGAACGGTACCGCCGCCATCGGCGTTAGCCACCGTCATGAGATACCCAATGTAGATCTGCCCCGCACGGCCAATCTGGAACGCCGCTCCCACCCAATCCTTGACCTCCTGTGGGCAACAGGGTTCGATCATTGGTAATCGCACGTGTTCGGCCAGAAACCGCGAATCGGCCGGGACCTGTGTCGAATCAGACCATGGATCATCCCCGACAACAATTAGTGCTCCGGAATCGCCTTGGGTTCCAGAAAGTACGCCGATTGCCAGTGCATCGGCGGCCAGGTGCATCCCGACGCTCTTAAATGCGGTAATCGCTCGACACCCCGCCATCTGAGAACCATTAACCATGGCTACAGAGATCGCTTCATTGACTGCCATGCGCCCCACGATGCCATGGGGCTCCAAAAGCGGCGCCAACGCCGCAACACAATCAAAAAACGGTGCAATGGGTGAACCGGGATATCCGGTAAGCAGGTGAACGCCGCCTTCGGTTTCCAACGCGCCTTTCACCAACAACTCATTACCGGTGAAGATGCCGGTCCCTGTATCCTGAGTGAAGCGTGGATCACTCCTCATGACATACCGATCCAGAAGGCCGCAGTGGCATAATGAAAGTGGGTCGCAAGCTGGTCGGTTTGTCTATACGTCCGTGACAAGCGATACCCTCCCTAGGCTAGAGGACCAACGATTGGAGACAAGGTCCGGTTAGCCGTTTGTCATCCCGCCGCTGGCTATCAGCAACAGTCCTGGTGATAGATACTTCGGACCTCGGACCTGATCGCCGCCATTATAGCTTGTCCGGTTCAAGCTGAGCAATAAACCAGCGAACGCATTCTGAACCGCACACATTAAGTTCAAATATATACAGTAATTATATTTATATTCCTGGCAGGGCTCTTGGCAGGTAGAATACGGTCGTATTGTAATGTCCGAAATTCCCAGTCGTGTTGTTATCGCGGGGATCGGCCTGATCAGCCCATTAGGGCTGTGTGCTTGGTCCACGTTCGATGCCCTCTGTCGTGGCAAGATCCTGACAGATCGCTGTGCTGGCCTGCCAGCCTGCAGCGATCCAATAGAAGTTGCCCGGGCAGTCGGGTGCGTGGGGATTGCTCAATACAGCAGAGCGGATCCAACGGTTGAGTTGGCGGAGCGAGTTGCACGGGAAGCGGCTACGGAAGCAGCGGTGGAGCTCAGGGGCATCGCTACCTACCTGGCCAGTAGCAAGGCCGCGACCACCGCCTTGACATCAGACCCAACCCGTATCTCCCCACGGCAGGCCCTGGTCATCGCACTAGGTCCACACGGATACCTGGCCCAACAGTTGTGCCGCCGCACCGGCATCCAACCCGTCAGCAGCACGGCAGCCGCCTGCGCCTCAGGCTTGGTGGCATTGCATCAGGCGGTGCGAGATTTGCGCTCGGGTATGGGGCCAGCAGGCACATCGAAACTCGCGATGGTGATCGGCACCGAAGCCGCCCTGCAACCACTCTTTCTGCACAGCTATCGACGCTTGGGGGTACTGGCACCACTGACTGTCGCAGACTACCGAACCCTGCCCCTAGACCAGCGCCGCTGCGGCTTCGTGCCCAGCGAACTGGCGGCCGCAGTACTGTTACAGTGCACCAATCAAGTTCGCCCAGGCCAGATGGAGCTGCTAGACACTGCCGTGGCCTGCGAAGCTTATGACATCGTGCGCCCAAAACCGACCATGGACGCGCTGCGCCACGTCGCCAAGCGGTTGCTAAGCCCACACTCGGTCGCCCTGATCCATCCGCATGCACCAGGCACTCTCGAACACGACCCGGTGGAACTGGAAGTCTACCGCTCCATTACCCAGCCAGCACCCTTGGCCCCGGCGAGGCCAGACTACTACGCGGTCAAGGGGGCTCTAGGACACGGCCTGGGAGCTGCGGGTCTGGTCTCGCTGGTAGTTGCCTGCTTGTGCGCCCGAACCGCGCAACGGCCACCGATGCCCTGGCTGCACAAACCGATCGACGTGCCACTACAGTCACAAGCATGCTGCCTGAGCTCACATTCGACCCAAGCTGTATTTGCTGCAGGCTTCGGAGGCCATGTCGCTGGCGCAGTAATGATGCACCGGCCTGCAGGCGGGAGAACCACTCCCGGTGTCCACGGCGATACAGCCACAGATGCGGATGCCCCAGAGGGGCTGCCAGCGGATATTGGCGAACAGGCAGCTGATCGTAAAAAAAAGCCCGTCAACTGGTCCAAAGTAAACCCGAGCAATTCGTGCGTTGACAGTAGAACCCGCTCTTTAAACAGCAAGAAGGCAAAGCAATGAATTCCTCGCTACGACTGTGATTTGTGCATCAAGATCGTAACATCATGACCATTGGGGAAGTAATCATGCCGCATCTGAACCTCTGGGGTCCGCCTCAGCGCCCAATCAAGAATCCGCAATGTAGGCAAACGTCGCGCTGGCCCTTGTTGCTGCGGTGCGCCAATGGCACGGTCCGAAAGAAAGTTGAACAATAGGGACTCCCCCGCCGCCAACCATGCGTTGCCAAGAACCGACAAGGCCGTAGCGTCGTCCATCGTATTCAGTGCACCGGAAATCGTAATGATCTGGGGTTGACCGATCGAAAGTATTTGCGGGGCAATAACAAAATCACCCGCGTGAAACTGCGTCCGTGCCAGCTCCCGCTGCTGTGCTGCATCAATCACTTCAGGCAACCCGTCCAAACCGATGTACCGATCATATCCAACATTGTGATCAAGCAGGAATGCAGCAAAATCCCCCGGTCCACAGCCGGCGTCGAGTACCCGCTTGCTACCGAAGTAACAGAGTCCAAGGAACACCTCGAACCGCAGGCGCTGGGTCTTCTCACTGGCCCAGAGCGTCGCCTCAAACCCGGAGCCGTGGCGGCTAACCGCGTTGCGATAAGGATCGAGATAGGAAGAGCCAACCATCGCCCGCAGAGTCTACACCGTCACGGACAGTCGAACGGGTCCGCGATTCGGGTATCCTCGTTCACATGTTAGATTGGCTGGAAAATATGCGAGGCAGATTCATCGTCTTCGATGGGCCAGATGGAAGCGGCAAAAGCACACAACTTCGCCGTTTCTGCCGGTATGCCCAGCAAAGCGGCCTCGATATATGTGAGGTGCGCGAGCCGGGTGGCACGGCAATTGGGGAACAAATCCGACAGGTGCTGCTCGATCCAGCCCCCGAACCGATGGATCTGAGATGCGAGATGCTCTTATATATGGCTAGTCGCGCGCAACTGGTAGCTGATCACATCGCTCCGGCGATGCATCGAGGCAGCCTAATAGTTGCTGACAGATTCATCAGTTCGACACTGGCCTACCAAGGGACCGCTGGTGGCCTCTCAACCGATGATATCCTGGCCATAGGACGCATTACCCTACGCCAATACTGGCCAGATCTGGTCGTGATCTTCGATATCGATGACCGCTCAGCAGCTGGACGCCTGAATCCGCTACTGGACCGGATGGAACAGAAAGGCGCCAAATACCACCGCCGGGTGCGCCGCGGCTTCCTTGACCAAGCTGTACATGATCCGGACCACCACCGAGTAATCGATGCCACAGTGGGACAGGATGTGGTATTCGAATGCTTGATCTCGACCCTCAAATCGTGGAGCGATGACCTCGAATAATGCCCTACAACCTGATACCACACACCACTACTCTGATGAACGGGTGCCTGCCTCAGGTCAGATTGGCCAGGCCAAACTCAGGACCACCACAACCGGTGGCCGATACCAAAATATGAGGCCGGATCCATGATCCAACGCATCAGTACTGTCTTAACATGTGTCGTGGTGGTGATTGCTGCCGGGCTTATCTACCGGTTGGTTAAGTCACAGATCACTGCAGACGTCTACCGGGAGCGGCTCGTTCAGCTCAGCCAGAACTACGAGCAACTGCGTCAGACCTACAACCAGGCTATACGCAAGACTGCTGTAACTGAATTGCTGGTTGCGGATCGCAAACTATGCGTGGTGATCCGAACTGCAGAAGGGACTCTTGAAACCATCCAGACCAACTTGGATCCCAATAAAGAGATTTACGTTGATTTCGTTATTCTCGAGGGCCGGCTCTGGATCCGCCGCGTCTTCGATGAGGACACTCCACCCGGCAAGGGCGTGGTCGTGGACCCAAAACTGGCCGAGGTGGACTGGAACCGCGATCTGGATGGCGATGGCTACGGCAAGGCAACCTACCGCCGGTTAACAGATGGCCGATGGGCTGTGACTGTCAGCGGCGATGGCGCCCTGACGCTGGCCAAGGTAGACAGCCGTACCGCACTGGATCTGGTCAGACCCCCAGCACTGGGTCGCTTCGAACCGGTCAAACCAGGCATCATGGCCATACCTGACAACATCGGTCCGACTGATGTTGTCCGCCAACTCGTGTCACCCTGATTGGCCCAATGATGAATCGGATCCACACTACAAGAGCCGTGGCGCAAGTGCCGTCCATGCGGACATCACCAGTTGTTCGATCGCTGATTACCTAGGAAATACACCCTCCGCCATAACGTACTGCTCTTCTCACTCACCCGGAATATGGCCAACCAGACCCGCCCAAGGCGAACTGGCCGTGGCGTACAGCTTCTTGGGGATGCGCCCTGACAGATGTGCTAATCGGCCGGCTTCGGCTGCACAACGCATGGCGTGAGCCATCCGAATCGGGTCCGGGGCATGAGCGATCCCCGTGTTCAGAAGTACACCATCTGCCCCCAACTCCATGGCTATCGTCACATCGCTGGCTGTACCAACACCCGCATCCACGATCACCGGATAGTCCGGATCATCCTGCTTGAGCAATTCCAGGATGATCTGGATGTTGTTCGGATTCAAAACTCCTTGGCCAGAGCCGATGGGCGAACCTGCCGGCATCACACTCGTCGCGCCAGCCTGCTTAATCTTGACAGCCATGATCGGATCATCACTGGTGTAGCATAATACCTGAAAGCCATCCTGGACCAACTCAACCGTGGCCTCTAGCGTCCCTTGGGGGTCTGGCAGCAGCGTTTTCTTATCACCGAGCACCTCGAGCTTGACCCAATCCTTTCCTGGATTGCCCAACTGATCGAGGATCTCACGACCCAGTCGTGCCACGCGCACAGCATCTTCGGCCGTAAAACAACCAGCGGTATTGGGCAGAATCGTGTACCGGTCGGTGTCAAGGAAATCCAACAATGAACGCCCTTTGGCATCAATCAAGCGTTCACGGCGGACTGCCACCGTCACCGCATCAGCACCCGAAGCTTGCAGCGCCTTCTGCATCGTTTGGGGGTCGGTGTACTTGCCCGTACCCACGATCAGCCGTGAGTGCAAAGCCCATTTTCCCAAACGCAGTGGCACGTCCAGCTTGTTATCAACAGCGGTTTCAACAGTCATTTGATCACTCACACACTTACGCCATGATTCTTTGCCAGACACTGGGGTAGGTCTGCTTGCTCACCCCCCACCCACCAAGCTGACCATTTCCAATATGTCTCCCTCAACCAAAGGGGTACAGTTATGGGCACTGCGCGGTACCACCCGACGATTCAACTCTACTGCCACCGACTGATTGCCCAACCCCAGCTGCTCCAGAAGTTGGCAAACAGTCTCTGCCTGCGTCTCTCGCTGCTCGCCATTGATGATCAGCATCATTCTGTAGCTATTATAGGGCATTGAATCCAATTCTGATCGGGCCAGAATCGCCCCGTGGATACGCCCAGTACCCGGGAACCCGATTGGACCCATCGCACAGCCAGAGGTATCCTGCATGGACCTAAGACCGGTGGGAGCCGACCGCATTCAACAGATTCTAGGGCAATTGCACCATGCAGATGAACGAATCATCGACCAGCCGCCTGTACGACCTATGGGCCAAGATCTACGACGGCAGCTTCGGTCGCCTAGTGTACAAACACAAACGCCGCGCCATTGAACAGCTCCAACTCCAGGCCGGTCAGCGCGTGCTTGACTTAGGTGTGGGAACTGGAATGATACTGGCACACTATCCAGCCGAAGTAACTGCGGTCGGAATGGACCTGTCGGCAGGAATGCTGGCCAAGGCCGTGGAAAAAATTCGCCGCCTGCAGTTGGATCATTGCCATCTCGTACAAGCTGACGCCATGCAACCACCATTCGCTGCCGGCAGTTTTGACCATGTCCTGATCAGTCACACCATCAGTGTTGTCAGCGACCCGGCCCGGCTCGTGCAATGGGCATCACGCCTGGTCAAACCGAACGGTCGCATCGTCGTGCTGAATCATTTTCTGTCCAGTAACCCGATACTTGCTTGGTGGGAACGCATCATGAATCCGATCTTCATCAAGATCGGCTGGCGCAGCGATCTGTCCCTCGACGAATGCCTCGGCGACGTGGACCTGCGTATTCAGGACCGCTTCAGGCTAAGTGCACTCGATTTCTGGCAGATCGTGGTCCTGATACCTGGCAAGCGCCCGGACACTCAAACGCCACCGGCCACCGAGTTGCCCCGAGGCCAATTGGCGATTGAGGGATAGGCCCAGTTCGCACGAGCCGTGGCTGGAGGCTAGACTTGACCCCCGTGCACTGTCGGTGGATCCTGTTGGCTTGGCTGACGCTGCTTGGAATACCCGTCGCCGCCGACTGGTTGCCAGCCCTTTCTGCTACCACACCGCCGCCAGATACCACGGTCGGCATGTCCGATCACCATATGGACGCGGCCAAGAAGTACCTGGATCGGGGCCTGACCGATGCAGCACTGGCAGCCTTTGGTCTGGCCCTCGAAAAGAACCCCAAGATCATCGACGCCCACATGGGAATGGGTGACATCTACCGCCTGTACGGGGACTATGAGCTGGCATTACGTGCCTACGAACGGGTCATCCATATCAACCCGAATCACTTCAGCGCACATTACTACTTGGCATTGATGCGCCAGATGCTCGGCCATCTCGATGAGGCGATCGTCATGTACCTGCGGGCCCTGGCGATCGACCCGCACAACTTCGCAGCCAACCGAGACATCGCCGCAACCTACCGGCAGTTGGGCCAGAGTTCATCGGCATCGCAATATGCTGAACGGGCTACAAAATTGGCGCCCGATTCGCAGGCAGCACGGGTTAGCTTGGCCGCCACAATCGAGGTACCCGATGCTAACCACCCACTGGCAGATCCCGTCCTTCACGCCAACGCGGTCCTCACGGCACAAAAGGCCATCGCCTGGACCGAAGGCACCGCCCAAATATTGCTGCTTGAACATGACTCGGCTTTTGAGATTGGCGTATACGGATTTCAGTCCCGCCGCGCCGTAGCGCGCATCGACACCCAATACCTACCCGGTAAAGTCGTCCGGCACCTGTCAATCTATCTGGAGATGGCTCGGCCAATCGCCGGCACCGGACCGGTGCAGGCTGACGCGCCACACCTGCTGGTCACCGCCTCTACAACTGGCAAGGTACATCTGAAAACCGACCTGATCGAAAGAGTCCATATGGCACCCGACCAACCATTGGTAGCGGCAGCCGCTCAGCGAGTAGCCCAATTACGCCAATCCCGAGCCCGCCCCCTGATCGACGCCCCAGCTGAGCCACTGATACCCGCTGAGACCTTCAAGCTTCGCGACGACCGCCGCCGCAACATTTCTGATCAACGCCTCGGCTTCGTAGACCAGAAGCGTCTGAAAGCCAAGCGATCCATTGCTTCCTCAGGACAGGGACGAAGCCTGAAGCCGGAACCTTTCATGTCGGTGCTGCCTCGTCGTGGCGCCGTTTTTTTTCGCTGCAATAGCTTCGCCGCCGAACCGCACGGTGACCAGAGCGCCCTAATGCTCTTCGGTGACGTAAAGATCGCCTACCAGGACTACGAAGGGCAACGCTCAATGTCGCTGGGGGCCGAGCGGATCGTCCTGTTCGTCGAAGGCGATTGGACCGAGGCGATCGACCGCAAGCAGTTCAAAGCAGAACACATTCAGGGTATTTACCTAGAAGATAACGTGGTCGTAACCGATGGCACCTACACTGTTCGAGCGCCGCAGGTCTTTTACGACCCCGCGAATGATCGCGCAATTCTGCTCGATGCAGTGATGTACGCATATGACATTGAGCGCCAGGTTCCGCTGTATCTTCGCGCAAAACTACTGCGGCAACGATCAGCCACAAGCTTCGAAGCCGAGCAGGCGTTGCTGACCACCAGTGAGTTTGCTGAACCGCACTTCGCCATTGGCGTACAACGGGTGATAATCGAGCAGTTCAGCCGAGAAGATGGCTCCACCAGCCAAAGGTATGAGGCCCAAGACATCACCGCACGTGCTGGCGGTACGCCAATTGGTTGGTGGCCGGCCGCAAGCGGCGAAGCGAGGGATACCGCGATGGTAGGCGCCAGTTCTGGCTACAGCAGTGATGATGGAGCCAGCATGGAAACGACTTGGGACTTGTTTTCCCTGGCCGGCCGCATGGCACCAGACGGCGTCCGCTTCGAAGGCAACCTGGATTATCAGGGCCAACACGGCCCAGGTATGGGCATAGACCTCACCTACAACCTCCCCGAATTCTTCGGCAATTTCAACACCTATCTGACCCCAAAAGAAATGGGCGAAGACAACCTCGGCTCAGGCCGGTTCGACATCGCCCACAAGGAGGACGCCCGTGGCTTCATCCAGATGCAACACCGCCAATACCTGCCACATGGCATCGAACTGTCCGTGGAATCGGCGATCATCACTGATGAAACGTTTCTCGAAGAGTACTTTTCCTCGGAAGCGTACGCCGCCAAGGAATATGAGACATCGGTCTACTTAAAGAAACAGAAAGAGGACTGGGCGCTGACCCTGCTGACACGTTACGACTTGACGGATTTTGTCCCCCAGTTGACCGTGCTCCAGGCCCCCGGCTACACGGTCGATAAACTGCCGGAACTGGGGCTATTCCTTGAGGGGCTGAGTCTGTGGAATGACCGGCTGACCTACTATTCAGAATCGCGAGTCAGCCACGTAAAGGTCCGGGCCGGCGACGACACCCCTGCCGATCGCGGATTTGCCGCACCCACGTCGGCATCGCTGTTTGGCATCACTCCGGCCAACAAGTTCGCGACACGGTTCCCTGTCCTACCCACCAACTGGGTGTCGCGACTGGACACGCGTCACGAGATCGACTCGCCGCTGATCGTGGACGACTGGCTCAATATCACGCCATATGTAACCGGACGCCTTACAGCATACGACCAGGACTTCGAGGATTTCAGTGGTGAAGAGGATAAGGTCCGACTATGGGGGCAGGTTGGAACTCGCGTACACACCCAATTCCACCGCTCGTATGAACAACTACAAAACGAGCTGCTTTACATAAACGGTTTGCGTCACATCATTGAACCAAATATCAACATCTACACCTCGAGCACCACGATCGACTCCAATGACCTGCCGGTCTTCGACAGCGATGTTGAGCCGCTCAACAAGGGTAGCGGCCTGGCCCTGGGGGCACGGAATACGCTGCAGACCCGACGTGGAGGTGATGGGCAATGGCGCACGGTCGACTGGATTGTTGTCGAAACCCGATACCTGTTTGCCGTCGACGAGGAGAACCCGAGAGCTACTATTCCGCGATACTTCGACTATCGCCCGGAATTCAGCGTAGGCGGTGATCATCTCTATTCTCAACTGCTCTGGATGGTCACGGAGCAACTCGGGCTAACGGGCGAACTAACCTGGGATTCTGATGCAAGCCAAGTCGTCGTGTGGCGACTCAATACTACGATGGACCATGCGCCGAGATTTTCCTCCTACATTGGTTACGGCGAAATCGATGCGATGGGCAGCCAGTTGCTCCGTTACGGATTCGCCTACCAACTGACAACCAAATACACGGTGGCCTTCGGCCAGACGCTGGACTTTGGAGTTGACGAGTCCCGGCGATTGGAATTAGTGCTCGAACGGCGGCTTCCACAATGGCGGGCCCGACTGGTCACCAGCTTTGACGAGATTGATGACGACACGTTCGTCGGGCTGGAACTGAACCCGGAGGGCTTTGGGAGTCCAAACCGGCCGCTCCGGTGGCCATAGCCCGGCTCCCAATCCCAAGTGACCATGGATTTGTCCATGCCGATTCCGATCCGACGAACCCAGAACCCCGCCTAGACCGATATACTTCAGATACTTGACCCAATCTCCTGGAGCCTGTTCGCGTGTTTAAATTCTTCCGAAAATACAACAAAGTGATTCTGATCGCCGGCATGTGTCTGCTGATGGTGGCTTTTCTTGTCCAAGGCACCGTTTCGCAACTCTTCGGAGGCGCCAATAATCCGACGCTTGGTCGGATTGACGGCAAGAAATTAACCCGCCTCGATGTCCAAGGTTCAGCCTATCAGTTGCGGGTGCTCGGCAGAATCCCCCTTGTCAATCAACTAACGGCCAGCATGGTGGGCAATGATCCGCTGCACTGGCACCTGCTGCTACACGACGCCAAGGCCAACGGCCTGTCTGCTGCGGGCTGGGAAGCCGAAGCGGTTTTACGGGCCGTCGGTCTGTCGGAGACAGATGTCCGACAGATGGCCGACCAGATGCAGATTCACACCGACGTGATCCGCGAAACGGTGCGCCAATGGTTGATCGCCGACCGATACCGCGACCTGGCCCGCGGCACTGTGTACCGCACCACGACCGAAAGAAGGCTGCTGGAATTCCGTGACGACTTCGATCAGGCATTCGGGGAATCCTACCTTCGGGAAGCTGCCACAAGATTCGCCATTCTGCTGGCCAATGGCTCCCAGCGGCTCAGCGAACCCATGGTCAAGCACCTTCTTCAGGAGCAGCGGGCCACGGTATCCGGACAAGTGGTACTGATCCCAGCTGATCATGGCATTGACACCACGGCCGAACCGAGCCCCGAGCGGCTCACGGAACTATTCGAACAATATCGAGGTGACCTGCCTACAACCGGCCAGCCCTACGGTCTGGGTTATCGCTTCCCGCAACGGGTCAAGATCCACTACATGCGCATCCCGATCGATCACTGCAAGACCAGAGTAAAAATAGATGAAGCCGATGCGTACGAGTACTACCAAGACAACGAGCAACAATACGTAACCATTTCGGAAGATGGCATCCCCCAGCCGCAAAGCTACGCCGCGGTACGCGACCGGGTGCGCCGGGAATTGACCGCGCAAAGAGCGGTGGCTCTGGCGAAAAAGATGATCAAGACGGCCCAATCACTGGTGTACGACTCGCACCGCACATTGAAAATCCAGAATAATGGCTACCGACAGATCCCCGATGATTACCGCCCCCTGTCCTTCCATGAGATCGCCGACCAGTTGCAGCAGAACTTTGAAGTGAAGCCCGACGTATTCGAATTCTCCAACACCTTTGTTCCTGTAGACAAGCTGAAAAACCTGCCCGGACTCGAGATGTGTCTATTAGCCGACCGGACCGATGGGTTTCTCACTAATTACGTCCGCAGTGCTCGAGAGCTTGATTTCGAAGCGGAAAGCCCGTTGATGCCACTCCGCCTGCAGGCTCATATCGTCAGTGAACCGATGATGAATCTGGACCAATCACGACTGCTGTTCCGCCTGACCGCGATCGAGCAAGCTCGACCCCCGGAAAGCCTAGATGAAGTGTATGAGCAGGTGCGAACCGATGCCCTTCGCTTGACCGCGTACGAAGCACTGCAGCAGCAACACCAGCAGTGGCAAGAATTCGCCATCGGCAAGGGGTTGGCAGCACTGGCCGCTGAGGTTGGCGCAGAAGTAGTCACAGTGCCGCCAACCCCGCAACGGGAACTTTCGCTACAAGGCATGCTCCCGGCACAAATTCCCGGAATCGGCACAGCCAAAGCCCTGATCAGCCATATGTTTAAAACCGCCCAAGCGGCCGGTGGTACCGCCCAAGCAATCGGCCAGGTCCCAGTTGCCGATCGCACCCACACTGTGGGACTGGACGATAAGCTGGCGCTGGCCATCTACACGCTGGAGGATTTCCAACCGATCACCCGTAGCCAATTCAAACAAGAAGCGGCCCAGCGAGCGCTTGGACCTATTCTCTCCCAAACCACCCTGATCCAAGGAGACGACCCTCTGAACTTTGACAGCCTTGCCCAACGAGTGGGATTTATCCCCGAAGAGGCTGCCACCGACACTGATGTACCCGACCCATCAACCGAGTTACCGTCCCAAACCGCTGATGCTTCGAACTGAAATAGGGCTACCGTGTCTTGCGGGTCAATCCGTAGTAATCAGGCGACCGTTGACCCGGCAGGCACGGATCGCCGGGGTTCGAGCAGAACCACATCTGTCACCCGATCATCTTCGGTTGCTGATGCCGCCAGAAGCATCCCATTGGACACTTCGCCACGAATGCTGCGAGGTGCCAGATTGGCCACGACGATGATCTGCTTGCCGACCAAGGCCCCGATGTCATCGGTATACAGCCGAATTCCGGCACAGATCTGGCGATGCTCGTCGCCAAGGTCGATCTGTAACTTGAGAAGTCGATCCGCATTGGGGTGAGGTTCGGCGGCAATGATCGTAGCCACCCGCAGGTCGATCCGGGCAAAATCATTAAATTCAATTGTGGGCTTAAAAGACATGTCGGCAGGATAGCCGATTCGTGGTGTGAGCGTAAAATTAACGATGCCCCGCCCCCCTTGGAACGACTCCGTGCCTGAATGTCCCTACCTGCGTGGTTCGCTCAAGCTCACACAATGCTGTCGCAAACATGTGTGGTGGTCACTGCTGATTTTCATCTTGGCCATCTGTGCCATGAGCTATTACTTCACACGACCACATCGGCTGGCCCGTTACAGCGCTGCGATGCTCGAACGGTATACCGGGGCCCGAGCCGAAATCGACCGAGCGATGTTGACCTGGACCGGTCGAATTGATCTGGAGGGTGTCCGGCTCAATGTACCGGAAGTCAAGTCCCAAACCGAACGACTGTTTCAAACCGACCGGATTATCCTGAAACCAAACTGGTGGACGCTGACCACGGGGCGAATGCAGATCCAATCGATGCGGATGATGCGCCCCACCATATACATCACCGAGGATTACGATCACAACCTGTTCAATATCCAGATGCTGGCCCAGCATGTCCGGAAATTCAAAACAACAGATCCCGTCGAGCACCTTCCCGAGTTGTACGTGCATCACGCCAAAGTGGTATTTGGCGCAGTCAAGGACGGGCACTACCAACCACTAGACGCCATCGGACTTGAAGGGGAGATCAGGGCCTCGGATGCCGATACTGCAACATACTACTTCAAGTTCCACCGGCAGAACCACGATCCAGCGGTGAAGTCGGCAGTCTCCGGCCAATTCAACCTCCGGGACAAGACGTTCTCGGTCGAGATAGAAAAATTTCACTTCGATCGTTCCGATCGTAACTTCCTTTCACGACAGTTTCGGGCCTGGTGGGATCTGCTTGAACCACAAGGACAGGTACCACATATCCATATCGCTTATACCGCCGAGCATCAGTTGATCGCTCGCATTCAGTTGGCGAATGGTCAGATCAATGTCCCCTATGAGAATTTCCGCTCACGAATGACCGGGGTAACAGGACAATTTGTTATCGCGAGCGATCAGGTACGGGTCCACGAACTATCCGGTTCCATTGAAGGCATTCGGTGCTTGGTCAATGGCAGAATTGACGGACTGAATATTGACGCACCTTTTCGGTTCAATATCCAGACCGACGAGTTCGTTGTAGTAAACGACCCAAAATGGGTGGCCACGTTGCCGACGGCCGTTCAGGTGCATTTTCAGCGATTCAGGCCCAGCGGACGATTCGCGGGCCACGCCATGATCGCGCGCCAGGCCCGGGATGGCATCCAGGTGCATGGCACACTGGAAGTAATCGACGCCGAAGCGGCCTACCAACTGTTCGACTATCGCCTACACAGGCTGCGAGGGCGCATCGATTTTTCTAATGAACAGGTCGATGTTGTCAGTCTCACCGCCCTCGGCCCCAAGGGCGGTCAAGTGAAGATTGCCGGCACAGTCTCCCCGCCGAAACGCGGGGCTGAAGTGCAACTGACCGTAACCGGAGATGACATTCCCATCGACCAGTCTCTACTGAATGCCATGGCACCAATGCACCGAAGCATTTACCAAATGCTCGCCCATCAGACCGCGTACCGGTCCCTAGTTGAGATGGGCGTTATTCAATCCAGCGATGGTAGCGAACCAATGGTGCCCCAATTCAACCTTGGGGGCCAGATCAACGTGAGGGTAGACATTCACCGACCGTTGGGGGCGAATCGGAATTTCGAGATCACTTCCACAATCAAACCCATCACGGTCGGATTACTGTTTGAACACTGGCCCTACCCACTGACAATCATGGGAGGTCAGATTATCGTCGCACCGGAAAAGACGCTGATCGAAGATATCAAGGCCGTAGGGCCCACCGGCGCCAAGGTCGCCGTCAGCGGAACGATCACGAGCCCGCACACCGATGCACCGATGGTCCCATCGATACAAGTCCATCGTGTCCAGATGTTGATGGACCAGCTACTGGTAGCCTCGCTGCCCGCGCCGCAGAATCAGTGGGTCGCCGACCTGAATCTCACAGGCGACCTGGACGCCTCTGGCCATGTTGGCGTCAATCCTGTCACTGGCAAGATCGGTTTCGAAATCGAAACTAATTTTTCCAGCGCATCGGCCAACCCGTTCGGAAAGGAACTCCTGCTTGAAGGCATCGACGGCATGTGTGTAATCCGAAGCAACGGAATGACGATCCACGAGTTGGTCGCCCAAACTCGCGGCGGCACATTACATGCAGAAGGAACGGTTAACTGGGGCAGGCAGTTGGGTAACTTTGATTTGCACTTCAAGGCTCAACGGATAACCATTGACCCTGCCCTGTTGAGTGTGATACCCAGCCACAATCTGACAGGGGTGTCCCTACACGAATTGATACAGGTCTACCAAATCCAAGGAGTGTCAGATGCTTCACTACATCTCGTGCGCAACGATGGTGCTGCGGGGAATCACTACCGCGCCACGCTGTGGCCGCACTCGGTCTCCTTCGACCTTCATAACCAACACATTCAGTTGCAAGACATGAGTGGGGAGATGCACCTTCAGCCGGGGCTGATCGACCTAAACAACCTAATCGGCCATAACAAGGAAGGATCCTTTGAAGCATCGGGCTATATCCGGCACACCAAACCGCGGGAAACCATTCTCAACTTCAGCGCAGCCGTCGACCGTCTCGGGTTAACGGTCCGATCACTTCTCCCAGAGAAGTTGCTTGGGTTCATCGATTACCTGCAGTTGGACGGCGCATTCACGATCCAGTCGGGCCGACTTGTGCTACGGCCCGATGCCCAGGAACATCCCAACCTCGAGTTCCACAGCGGCATAGAAGTCCAGGGTGGAACCGCGACGGTCGGCGTACCGATATCAGATCTCTACGGGACTCTCGACGTGGCCATTACCACCCGGGCCGACTTCCCATGGCCCGATGTATCTCTGAGTCTGAATGCTGAGCGTGTCCGAGCAGCCAAACGACTAATCGAACCGCTCCGTCTGCATGTCAGCACCGACCACGACACGGGACGGCTCAAAATCGGCGCCTGCCGGGGCACGGTCTACGGTGGTTCGTTCATTGGCGATGGATGGCTGCGGCTGACAGCCAGCGGTGACTACAGCTTCGATCTAAAGATACATGATGTCGACGTGGATTCGTTCGTCGATCCCGATCACGCGCCACGCAAAGGATCTTTCGACTCCGGTCAACTCTCGGCGAACCTGCTGATTGAATCTCGGTACACCGATCCCCATTCGCGCCGAGGACGAGGAGAACTGATCATCGTCGATGCCTCTCTCTTCGAAGAACCGCTGCTTCTGGCCGTGCTACAAACGCTCAACTTTACACTACCCCTGTCAAGATCGTTTCAGCAAGCTTCGGCACGGTATATCATCGCTGGAAATGATGTGTTGTTTGACGACATCCGATTTACCTCGCCAAGTATCGCGATTGTCGGCCAGGGTTCGATGGATTGGACCGATCTAGATCTAGATCTACACCTGGTCACCCGAAATCCCCAATCATTGTTTCCCAACACTTTTGACCAACTGCTCAACGTCTTCAAGGATAACTTGATCAATATCCATGTCAGTGGCACGCTCCCTGATCCCACGGCACGCTTGGCCCCATTCAGCGGTGTGCGCAGCAATTGGAGAGATCTTTTTGGTGAAGCCCCCTCCGGTGGCCGACTCAAACTCGAACCCCCAATCCAGCCACAAACGATTGAAAAGTGACTGGTGATGGAGGAATTTTCAGTTCGGAAGCAAAAGTTCTACCGCCCATGCTGGCTCTTCCATAAATCAGGATCCAACTCGGTACTCAAGACTTGAATATCCAGTTCGGGCTTTAGCCACTTTAAAACTGAATTGCGATCACACCGGTTGGCACATGATGTCCTGCCAATGCACCGTTGCCAAGGCATCGATCAGCGCAGGGTCAAGACGACCCCGATGGGGCATGGCATTTTTAGAGTCGACCCGGGGTACCACTGACAGCACTGGGACGCCGGTCATTTTCTCCAACCAAATGCGATTACTCCCCATGGAAGAGTCTGCCGAAACATCCGCATCGTACTGATTCATGATCAAGCCGGCGATACGACAACCGTGCTGTTCCAACAGTCGGACGGTCATAGTAGTGTGGTTTAGAGTGCCTAAGCCACTGTGAGCAACCACCAGCGCCGGATATCCCACCTCGC
>CAUZOD010000006.1:0-34852 GCA_963581115.1 Phycisphaerae bacterium
CTGCTCGCATGGGGCATTCTCGCATTGCTGGCATGGCACGGGCATATGCACAACCTGCGGGTTTTGTGCATCGAGGGCTTTGACCGGTTGCTCGCGGATTGATGCGGTCTTGAAATAACGATCGGTACGCAGCCAGTGCATTTCCCGGTGTCGTAGCACCTGCTCACGACCCACCACGGCGATGTTGTTTTCTGCTTGACAGGCGATGATGCATGCGCTGCAGCCGATGCAGGAATTCACGTCGATGCTCATGCCCCAGGCATGCGGCTGGTTGAAGGCCGTTGGGGCTTCGGGATGAGCTGGCTTGGGCCAGCCACCTTCCGGCTGGGGCGGATCCCACAACTGGAGTGGCACGTCGCCGGTATGGTCGTGCGCGTTGGCGAAGTGCGGGTTGCGCGAGTATTGGTGGAGTGTGGCTTCCTTGACCACGTGGCCCGATTCGCCTTGGACCCCGGAGCGGTCCTGTTTGCCTCGCATTCCAGCCGGATCAAGAAGATAATGATTCTGGGTCAGGGCTAGTTCATAAGTTAGTTTGGTCGCCTCAACCGAATCCGCAGTAACTGCGGCAACGTGGAGGGCTTCAGACCGACGAATTTTGTAGGTGTTCACGCCTACGTCTTGGCCGATGTGCCCAGACTGTGTTCGACCGTAACCCAACCACAGGCCGATGCTGCCGCGAGCCTGTCCGGGCATCAGGTAGGCGGGGATCTCGATGGCCTGATCGCCAACAGTGATTCGCAATTTCTGTCCGTTCTCGTTCAGTCCCAAGTCGTGCGCGTCTTGGATATTGACCAGGGCAACATTGTCCCACACCGTCTTAGCCATAGGTTCAGGAAGTTCCTGGAGCCAGCCGTTGTTCGCGTATCGGCCATCGTAGACCTGTCGGCTGGGGTAAAAGACCAGTTCCCATCCATTGGGGGCAGTTGCGGTAATGGGCGTAGGTTGTGTTTTTGCAACCTCGGTTACCGTTTTGAATTGCGAGTTGCGCACAAAGCCATCACGGAGCGCGCGATGCCAGAGGTCCTCTATCGTGGTAGCAGATCGTTGGTGTTCATTACCGAAGGTGCGCCTCACAATATCGCGACCCGTTTTGAGGGTATCGTTGGTGAGCAGAGCGAACAATTCGATAGGGCTTCGCCCCCCGAACAGCGGCAGAATCAATGGCTGCTGTATGCTGACGGTGCCGTCCCAGGCCCGGCCATCACCCCAGCATTCCAGATCATGGGCACGGGGTAGGCGCCAATGACAGCGGATGCTGGTCTCATTGTGGTACACGCTCAGATGAATCGCATGGCCACCATGCGCGGCGAGTTTGTCCAGTGCCGAACCGAATGTCAGATCGGCGGGAGCGTCATAGACTGGATTGCCACCAAGGATCAGTAGTGTCTTGACTTCGCTACGGACCAATCGCTCGCTCAACTGTGTGATCTGATCGACTTTTTGGGTGGCATCCGGCGGACCTGGTTCGTGGGTCAACTGCACCGTATGCCCGATCGCACCCAATCTGTTATTGATCGCCCAAGCTAGAGCGTGGACTTCGGCTGGTTGGCTTGGGCCTACGGTGATCAGCGAGCGGTTCGGGTGGGAAAGCAGATTCCTTGCCAGAACGTCAAGCCGGTGGTCGGCCTCGTCATCGATTGGATCGCCGGTGTACTGCACCGGAACCTCTAGCTTCTGGGCCAGGGCTGCTACTAGCGATGGGATTACGGATGAGCGGACTGACAGCCGCTCATCAGCCACACTACCGGTTAGGCTGAAGCCCGACTCGAATGCGTAAAGCTGGTTCATGGCGCCGTGATTGTCTGCGCTGGCCCTTCCTGCGGCCCATTGTCTTGCGTGTTTCAATGCGGCAGGGTGGCCACTGAGCAGGTCACAGTCGAAGCAAACGATCAATTGCGATTCGGTCAGATCGTACTGTGCTCGCAATGGCCGTCCGAACGCCTGGCGGGCGCCTTCGATTTCGTGGTCCCGGTTGATCGGTTCCCATGTATACCAGGTGGTACCAGGGAATTTCTCGATCAGGCGTCGGCGCATGTCCTCGTGGGACGGTGACGCCGATGCTTCGGAGAGCACGGCGATAGGGCCATCGTGTCCAAGCGCGTCGTGCGCAAAGTGGGCAAATTCATCCCAACTTGAGTCGGCCGATGTCGCGGCTCCACGTGTGACCTTGTTGGCCCGCTGCGGGTCGTATAATTCCAGTACGCTTGCTTGTGCGAAAACGTCCGAACTTCCACGGGAGATCGGGTGTTCTGGGTTGCCGTCGATCTTGATGGGCCGGCCATCGTAGGTGGTGACAAGTAGATCAGTCGCCACGCCACCGCGCTCGCTCATGGTGGCAAATCGCTGGGTGGTTCCAGGAATGCGGTCGTCGGGCCGGGAGCCAAAGGGGGCGATCTGTTGCTCGGGCCAGCGGCGACATCCGGAGAGGGTGATACCAGCCAGTGACAGAGATGCTGCTGCTAGTTGCATGAACCGCCGACGCGAGACCGACAGCAGCTTCTCGGGATCGTATCCACCGGCAAATTCCTGGTGCATCCAGTCATGAAATTCATCGGTCTGTGCATATTCCTCAAGGCTGCGCCAGTATTGGTATCCACGGGAGGCCGTGTCGACATTGGGATTGGGCGGGTTTTGCTTTGTATTATGCATTGCTAAACAAGTGTTATAGCCGCTCCTGTTGGGCTTTCATCTGGCAGGGTGGTGATTTAATCTCTGCATTATCGGTGGCAGGTCGAGCAACTGGTCATGTAAGCCTTTGAGTGAATCTGGTATTCGTTTTTCAGTTGAGTGCCCAGCCATTGCTGCGCTTGCTGTTTCTGTTCCGCCTTGAATCCTTGCGCCTTGACGCGGGGGTCATCCATCACCGACCAGCTGAGATCGTACACCTTGTCTCGAGGCCGCAGATGATCTTGCGGTGAACGATGGCAGTTCAAGCACCAGGACATCGACAGGGGTTCCGCCTGGTAAACGACCTCCATTTTGTCGACACGACTGTGGCACGAGACGCAGCTGACGCCCTTATTCACATGCGCGGAGTGGTTGAAGTAGACAAAGTCGGGCAAGCTGTGGACTTTGATCCACGTCACGGGTTTGCCGGTGGTGTACGATTTGTGGAGTGCCTGGAGCTTTGCGCTGCTCTTGCGAACACCGTTCGAGTTCTCTGCCGGATTGTGGCAATTGATGCATGTTTCGGTTGGTGGGATCGCGGCGAATGCTGCTCTGTCCACGGTATTGTGGCAATACCGGCAGTCTAGACCCAGTTCGCCAACGTGCAACGCGTGGCTGTATGGGACCGGTTGCTCAGGTGCGTAGTTGACGTTCAAGGTACGCGCTGAAAGTCCATAGGTCAGCAATACCGGAACGTAGGAGGCGCCGCCGAGCACTCCGACAACCAGTAGTGGTAACAGGTAGTTAGCCCACTTTGGGAACACAAATCGTTTTGCACAAGTATCTTCTGGCATTCCTTCGCTGTGCGGATTTTGGCGGGTGTCTCCACGGCGGCTGTTGGACCTCGCTCCGCGCGGCATAGTGCACCGAAGCTGATGGGGAGCATAACGATAAACATCGACACTGACAAAACGTTGGGCGCAGAAATATTCGTTGTCTTTCGTGGTTGTGGTGGATCTGTTCGCGTTGGTTTGCGCCGCTGATTACACTGAATGAGCATGAAAGGTTGCATGTGCATGGTCGCGGTCGTGCTACTGGTCGCGGTTGCGGGTTGCCAGAGTTTGCTACCTGCACCTGCCGCCACGCAATCATCGGAGGAATGGCGCGAATATTCGCCCGGAGCTGTTTCATCGCCAAAAGTCAGTGCGCCGGAACGGCCGATGAGGTTGCCAGGCTACACTGTTGACGCGATGGTGGGTCAGGTCAACGGCCGGGCCATCTATGCCGACCAGGTCTTGGAGCCGATGGAGGACCAGCTAGCAGCGATGGGTCGACAGCTTCGACCGGGCGAATTTCGGCGTCAAGCCTACCAGCAGATCCTCCGATACTTGCGATCGATGATCGCTGACGCCTTGCTTTACGGTGAGGCCCGACGTGGCCTGACGGAAATTGAGCACGGTGGTTTGAAGCGGGTGATCCAGCAGCATCGCGAAGAATTGCTTCGTATCTATGGGCAGGGGTCACTGGCGCTGGCCGAGCAGAACATTAAACTTCAACTTGAATCGACGTTAGATCAGCAAGTGGAGAAATACCGCCAGACAGTGGTGGTTCAGAAACTGCTGCACGAAAAGCTGATTCCACGCATCAATGTCACCAAAGGCGACATCATTCGCTACTACCGCGAACACAACGAGCAATTCAATCCACCGGTGATCCGGAAAATTCACGTGATTCGTGCACCGGATAGCGAGGTTGCCCGACAGGTGCGGGGATACTTGACCGCAGGCCAGTCATTCAAGTCGATCGCAGGCAGCGAGTTGAACACCTGGAAGCGATCAGAGGCCGGGGCAATGACCGCCATTGGGCAGAAGGTGTTTCGGCAGGCGCCTCTGAACAAGCGGATGCTGGGATTGGCGCAGGGCCAATACACCGATGAACCGATCCAGATCGACGACGCTTATTGGTTTCTTTTCATGGCATCGATCGATCGTCCGGCGAGCCGCTCGATTGCTGAGGTGCAGTTGGAAATCAAGCAGATTCTCCACCAACAACAGTTCAGGATGTTGGCCGATGAGTATCGGAGCCAATTGTTTGAGACCGGCAGCTTCAATACGCTGGAAGAGATGGCCGAAGCGTTGACTGTGATAGCCGCGAACCGCTACTCGGACGCACCGATTCGCGCGGCGGCAAATTAATCGGTGTTGCCATGGCGGACCTGTTTAGACGTATCTGGGATCGAGAACCAATAGCTTTGGGGCCGCGGGGAGAATGGGTGGCGGCGAGATTTCTTCGTAGTGCCGGGTACCGGGTCGTGGCCAAGAACCTTCGCAACCGGTTTGGTGAGATTGATCTGCTTGCTGAGACACCCGACCGGCGGGCGACGGTGGTTGTCGAGGTCAAGGCTGGTCGTGGCGGCGGTTTGAGACCGGAGTTGCGAGTAAATCTTGCCAAGCAGCAGCGCCTGGCATCTCTGGCGGCTCAGCTGGTGTGCCGCTACCACCTGCGGCACCGGGCGATGCGCTTTAACGTTATCGGTGTTAATCTGCCTACCCATGGGCAGCCAGCCATCCGG
Organism: Phycisphaerae bacterium; assembly: GCA_963581115.1. Lineage (GTDB taxonomy): Bacteria > Planctomycetota > Phycisphaerae > Phycisphaerales > Phycisphaeraceae > CAUZOD01. Next base: position 5,180 of record CAUZOD010000006.1, read on the forward strand.
CACCACGTGGGCGCCTTTGAGTCGCACGTCTAACCCGGTAATTTCGACTGCCCTCTGATATGCATACGCCAGTCTTATTCTGGACCGGACTGGTTCTGTGCGGCTTTGTTCCCAATATTGATTTATCGGGACTGGTGGTCGATCCACTTTTTGTTCTTACCAGGCCGTGATGGTTACCCGCTTATTGAATGAAGTGGGTGAAAACTTCAGGTACTGCAGCGATGGCGGGTACTGGCCTCTACTCCAGATACTGCTGCAGCACGCGCCGAAACAGGTCCAGGGGGGCAGGTTGTCCCGTCCAGAGTTGGAATTGGGCCGCACCCTGTCGCACAAACATTTCCGTGCCTGGGATTGTGACACAGCCAGCCTGTTGGGCCGCCGTTAGAAGACGGGTTTGAACGGGGTTGTAGATGGTGTCGAAGACGATTGTGCCTGGTCGCAGCGGTGATTGGTTGGGCATGGGAGTCTGGTCTACGTGCGGGTGCATCCCGATAGGGGTGCAGTTAATAACTACCTCGCAACAGCTATCGCACAGATTTTCCAGCGGGGCACCGATCACCTTGGCTGGGGGAACGTTAAATTGGTGGGCCAGGTTGTCGGCTTTTGCCCTTGTTCGGTTGTAGACCACGACTGTAGCACCGCAGTGGGCGAAGCCGGCAACGATCGCTCTGGCGGCACCGCCGGCTCCTATGACCGCGACCCGCCGTCCCGCCAGTTGTGGTCGGGTCGTATTCAACGCATCACAGACCGAATCCAATGCCGCGCTGTAATCCGTGTTACACGCAAACAGTTCACCATTGGCTCTGCGGACCAGCGTGTTTGCAGCACCAATGGTCTGTGCCAGTGGCTCCACCGTACCACCAGATTCAGCAACGAAACGCAGCAGGTTCTGCTTGTGCGGAATCGTAACCGACGCTCCGCTGAAGTCCAGGGATTTCTCATCGAGCCAGCAGCCGACGGTCGCCTTGAAATGCTCGTATTCCGGTGGGATGGGCATGGGCAGGTAGATCGCGTTTTGGCCGGTGGCTGCAAATCCCGCATTATGGATCGGAGGACTCATGCTGTGTGCCACTGGATAACCGATTACCCCGAAGATTCGGGTGTTCTGATCGATCGTATTCCAGCGATAGAGTTGCTTGAGGTCGGAAACGGTGGGCTGGCCCGGTGCGGTGCCGCCTTCATTGCTCAGGCTGGCAAAGGTGAGCATGGCACCGAACTTGCGGGCCAGCACGCGCGACGCCAACCCGAACTCACCCATGCACAGAGCGATGGTCGGTTTAACCCGCCGTTGGATGATTTCGAACACTTCTAGGTTGTCACGTAGCGATCGGGCCATCCACGCGACCTTGAGAACCCGGCAGGATGGCACCTTTGCAATTGTTTCGATCCGACGCAATAGATCCGTAGGGCGGCTTTGAAAATCATGAGTCGAAAGGATCAGCTCCGGCCGAGGTTGATCTCGATCTGGTGCCGTGACTAGGGCGTCAATTGCCTGCCGAAGTGCCGCGCTTCGCTGGTACGAATCAAGTTCGACATCGATATATGCCGGCAGCTGTGTGGCTTGGGCAACCTGTTGGATTAGGCCGATGCGCTGGGCGTCAGTTCCATCAAACTCACCACCTTCGGATCTTGACCGGCAGGTCAATACACATGGCAGTGGTGAGCGATTCAACAGGTCCACCACCGCAGCGTGGTCATCGGCAAGCCGATCTACGCGGTACTCCACCAGGTCCGCGCCGCTCTGACCGGCCTTGGTGGCGGTGGCGAGAGCGGATTCGCTGTCACGAACCATGATGGGCACAGCTATGTATGTCACGAAAACGGTCTCGCCCGCACTTGCCGTCGCCCGTGAAGCTGGGCAGTAAGAGATGCGGGAGTGTATCGGAGTCAAGCAAGTCTGGCTGGTCTTCGGGCCGGCCCACCCCATCACGTGCAATCGAACTGGACAAATCCTGCGAGTGGCGGGCCTGTGATCTGACCCACCCTGGGTTTCAGTAATTTTCAGGGAGCGGCGTCTTGAAACAGTGGCTGTTCTTGCACGGGCACCTTCACGCCTAGATGTTCACCTGCGGCGGGGGTCAGCTGTCTTCCCTTGCGTGTGCGAGCCAAGAAGCCGATCTGCAGCAGGAATGGCTCGACCATTTCTTCTAGCGTGCCGGCGTCTTCGTTCAGGGTCGCGGCGATGGCTTCCAATCCTACAGGTCCGCCGTCGTATACCGAACCAATCACTTTCAGGTACTTACGGTCAGTCTCATCCAATCCTCGCTCGTCTACCCCCTCGAGGCGCAAGGCCCGGTCCACAACGTTGTGGTTGAGAGCTCCGTCGGCACGGACTTGCGCGTAGTCGCGAACGCGTCGCAACAATCGGTTTGCAATACGTGGCGTTCCGCGCGAACGCTTTGCAATCGTCTGCAGGCAATCCAGTGATAGGCTGGTGGGTGCTTCAGTTGGTGGGGTTGGTTTGTCTACGGGTCTGTTCATGTTCAGCAGCGATGCGTTGCGGTGCAGGATTGTCAGCAGGTCGTCAGCGTCGTAGAACTCCAGGTGGTGGCTGATCCCAAAGCGAGATCGCATGGGGCCGGACAGCAGGCCTGCTCGCGTTGTGGCACCAATCAGGCAGAAGGGCTTGATCGGGATTTCAATTGGTTTGGCGTGCATGCCCGAATCCACTATCACGCTGATCTTGAAATCCTCCATGGCTGGGTAGATGTATTCTTCGACCACGGGTGAGAGCCGATGGATTTCATCGATGAATAAAACATCGCCCGATTGCAACTTGGTCAGAGCGCCGACCAGGTCTGTGGGTCGGGTTAGGGCCGGACCGGAAGTCATGACCAAATGGGTATTCATCTCGGCAGCGATGATATGGGCTAGGGTGGTTTTGCCCAGTCCCGGCGGTCCATGCAGCAGGATGTGCTCCATCGGCTCGCCTCGCTGCTGGACCGCTTCCAGGGCAATCGTGAGCTTCTGAACAAGCTGGCGTTGGCCCACGTAGCCACCCAGCCGCTGGGGCCGCAATGACAGGTTCAGCAACTCTTCGGTCGCTCCGTCGGATTGTGCCGAAATGATTCGCTGCTTGGCCATGCATTCAGCATGTTACCGCACGGGTGAGATGCTCACCACGTTTAGGATCTTTCAGTTCCGTCGGTGGCAGGCCAATGAGTGAGGCCGTGAGTTGTCAGTGAGGTTGGGCCGGGCCTATTCCAGTCCGATCACCCTGGCAATCTCATCCATCGAAGTCAGGCCATCAAGCACCAGATTAAATCCAGCCTCGCGCAGCGAGGTGAATACGCTCAGCTCGATCACCTTTTTGATATTGGCAATGTTGGGGTTGTTCAGAATTACGTCGCGCAGCTTATCAGTTGCCGCGAGCAATTCGAAAACGCCTTGGCGCCCGCTGTAACCTGTGCCGAAACATTGTGGGCAGCCGACCGGTACGTGTAAACCAGAGACACCTTCGCCGGTTTTGCCCAGTTGCCGGATCTGTTCCGGAGTGGCCTTCTTGGAGCGTTTGCATTGTGGGCACAACCGACGCACCAGCCGTTGGGCCAGTACCAGGTTCAAGGTCGAGGCAACCAGGTATGGCTCACAGCCGAGATCCAGCAGGCGGAACACGGTTCCAATCGTGTCTTTGGCATGGATGGTTGAGAGCACAAGGTGTCCGGTGGTGGCCGCTTGCATGGCAGTGGTGGCAGTGTCGCGGTCCCGGATTTCACCCAGCACGATTACGTCGGGGTCCTGTCTTAGGCACGATCGCAGCAGGCTGTGAAAGCTGGCACCCCGATCTTCGTCTACCGGGATTTGCGTGACCCCAGAGACCTCGTACTCCACCGGATCTTCAATAGTGAGTACATTCCGCAGCTTTGCATCGATCTGGCGCAGTCCAGCGTACAGGGTGGTCGTCTTCCCTGAGCCGGTTGGTCCGGTGACCAGAAGCATACCTGTGTCTTGCTTGACGGTATTGCGAATCTTTAGATGCATCCAGTCGGCAAGGTCCAGATCCCGCAGTGTCTGCGGCGCGTTGCCCGGATCAAGTACGCGGATCACGAGCTTTTGGCCAAACATCGCGGGGGTGAAGCTAACTCGGTAATCAGCCCGTCGGCCCGGCGCCTTGGCACTGAAGTGGCCTTCCTGCACAATCGCCTTCTTGGTCATGTCGATGTCGCACAGGACCTTGATCAGACTGAGCAAACGCTTGGCAGCTTCGCTGTCTAGTTCACAGATCTCGACCATGGCACCATTGATGCGCAATCGAGCTAAGTAGTTGTTGCGCTTCGGTTCAATATGGACGTCCGAGGCGCCGCAGCGGAAGCATCCCAGAAGCATCAACCTCAGAGTGCGCAACGTGCTTGTGGTGTCGGAGTCATATTCTTCGGCTGCATGTACCGTCTGCCCCCGGGTATTTACCAGCCCGATCTGCGCAATGTCGAACGGCACGTGGTGCCCGCTGGTGGCCAGCGCGTCGATGGACCCGATACGGTATTGCGAGGTGTCGAATACGGGATGGGCCTCATCCGAGTCCAAAGGGGAAGTGTCTAGGTTCAACATGAAGTCCGCGGCGTGATTATCGTCCCCGAGGCTAGGCGATGAATCCTCCACAATGCCTTCAGACTCGGGTTGTGGCACAACGGGATGGAGTGGTACGGTGTCGATGAACACGCAGCGAGTTCGGCCAACGAAGAACTCCGAACTCGGTTGCAGGGCGACGCGAACGATTTGCATCCCGGCCATGGTGGTCCCATTTCGGGAGTCGAGATCCTGAAGCACGTAGCCCTCTTCGGTTCGCTGAATCTCGCAATGGAAGCGGCTGATCAGGTCATCGTCAATGATCGAGATCTGGTTGCTGGAATGGCGACCGATCGTGACCTTGACCCCGGTTGCGTTGCCGAGTGGGACCTGCTTGGTTCCCTGGGTTCGGGTATACAGTTGAAGATAGGGCATCAGGATCGTTTACACCGATCCAGTGCACTTTTCGTGTGCAACCAGATCCATATATGACTCGCGCTGGCGGATGATCTTGGTGTTGTTGCAATCCACAAGCACCTCGATCGGGCGGGGGATCGAATTGTAGTTGCTGGCCATTACCATACCGTAGGCCCCAGCAGTGAAGATGCAAAGTAGGTCTCCGCGGTCTACGGGGGGCAAGGCGCGGTCTCGGGCGAGCACATCGCCGGTTTCGCAAATCGGGCCCACCACGTCAGCCCGGACGAGGTCAGGCAGGTGGATCTCTTGGGCTCGCTTTGGCGGCACATGTCGGGCGTCGACCCGTACTGGCCAGATGAAGTGAAAAGCATCGTACATGGCGGGGCGGATCAGGTTGTGCATTCCACCGTCCACGATCACGAACCGCTTTTCGCCGGTCTGTTTCACATACTGGACCCGGCTCAGTAGCACACCAGCATTGCCCGAGATGGTTCGGCCGGGTTCAAGGATCACGCGCAGATCTTCATTTTGCAGCAGTGGCACAATCGCCTTGGCGTACTCGGCGTAGCTTGGTGACGCATCGGTTTCGTAATCAGCGGCAAATCCGCCGCCGATGTCCAGCGTGCGCACCACGTGTCCAGTTGCACGAAGCTGTGCGATCAGTGTTAGGACCTTGGCAATCGCTTGGACGTATGGTTCGGGCGAATAGATTGGTGAACCGATATGCAGGTGAATTGCGTCCAATTCACAATGTGCGTTTTTTCCATAGGTGTCGAAGAAGATGGCCGTCTGGTCAATATTCACGCCGAACTTGGTGTGTTTATGTCCAGTGGCAGTCTTGGCATGTGTCCGTTGGTCTGCCACGTCCGGATTGACACGTAGTGCGCCGCGTGCGGGTTGGCCGAGGCGGGCAGCGATCGCGGCAATGTTCTCAAACTCTGCCTCGGATTCGATGTTGAACCATCCAATGCCCGCCTTGATGCCCTGCTCGATCTCCTGGTCTGTCTTGCCGACCCCGGCGTAGACAATCTTGCTTGGGTCGGCACCGGCTTCGATTGCGCGATAGAGTTCGCCTCCGGAGACTACATCCATTCCGGCTCCAAGCTCGGCCAGCAGCTGGCAGATGTTTAGATTCCCGCAGCTCTTGATCGAGTAGCAGATGATCGGGTTCAGTGCCGCGAAGGCCTCAGCAAAGGCCCTATAGTGATGACGCAGGGTGCCGGCGGAGTACACGTAAGCCGGTGTACCCACTTGGTCGGCCAGTTCACACAGGTCGACTTGCTCGCAGTACAGCTGGCCGTTGCGATAGTGGAATTGGTCCATTGCAAGGTGCATGATAGCCCCGCTTGGGCAGGCGGGTTCAACCGGATTTGGCCGCATGTGTAGCGGGCTAAGATATCCCATGATGGACCAGATCTACCTAGACAATAACGCCACCACATGTCCGGCACCGGAGGTGGTTGCCGCAATGCACGAGGCTGCAGAATTGCTGTGGGCTAATCCATCTAGCATCCATCGATTTGGCCAGGCGGTGCGGCAGCGGGTCGAGTTGGCGAGGGCCTCGGTGGCCCGGTTGATCGGGGCCAAGCCACGAGAATTGTTGTTCACCTCGGGCGGAACAGAATCGAACAATCTAGCTCTCTCGGGATTGTCGCCGGACGTGCTGCTGGTAACCACGATAGAGCACGTTGCGGTTCGGGAGCCTGCCGATGCATTCGAGGCGGCCGGGGGTCGACTTCTGCGTCTTGCGGTGGGCCCAAACGGCCTAGTGGATCCCGCCGAGTTGGAACTCGCCGTGGCCAAGCATCGACACGATGCCGGCACAGTTCTTGTCAGTATTCAGTGGGCGAACAATGAAACCGGCATGATTCAGCCGATGGCGAGGCTGGCTGAGGTAGTGGCTCGACAGCGGGCCGCCGCCCGTGCAGACCGCCAGAAAGTAAAAATCTTTCTGCATACCGACGCGACGCAGGCGGTGGGCAAGCTACCGGTGGATATAGGCACTGCGGGAGTCGATCTGCTCAGCGCATCAGCGCACAAGTTTCATGGGCCCAAGGGAGTAGGAATGCTTTGGTGCCGAAGCGGACTACGCTTGAACCCGATTCAGCGAGGTGGGCCCCAGGAGTGGCAGCGGCGTGGGGGCACCGAGAATACTACAGCGATCATCGGTGCCGGGGTGGCTGCGGATCTGGCAGTTACATTCCTATCCTGTCCGCAGCACATTGAAGAACTGGCGGCGCTGCGGAATCGATTTGAGCGGGGCGTGGTTGATGCCGTGACCGGTGCGTTGGTTCATGGTATTGGTACTCTACGCCTCTGGAATACCAGCAACATTGCGTTTTGTGGCTTGGCCGCAGAGGCGATCCTGCTGGGGTTAAGCGAGAGAGGCCTGTGTGCTTCGGCGGGTGCGGCGTGTTCGAGTGGGTCCCTAGATCCTTCTCCAGTGCTGCTGGCGATGGGGGTGGACGAGCCAATGGCTCATGGGTCCATCCGATTCAGCCTCAGCCGGGGTACGACATCGGCTGAGATCGATGGGGCAATCAAGTGTGTGCCCGAGGTGGTCAGCCGCTTGCAGCGCATTATGCCGATGGTGGGGTAGGATCTGGCGGGGTTCTGGTGCCCGTGTGGGTACTGGGCTAGGGTGGATGACCGATCACGACGATTGACCTAGGCAGATGGATTCGCACAATAGGTACATCGCTTCGTCTGAGGGTTCGATTCGATGCAACTGATGACTTGGACGATGGCGCGGTTCGGCAGCCGCTTTGGCCTGGTGTTCGAGCCCTACTATCGACGTGTACTCCATTCAGCGCTCGGCCGGTATCTCGACCGGCCGCTGGAGTTGTTGGTTGGTTTTGTTGAGCCGGATGGTGTTCGCCGGGTGTTGCCATTTGCACCGGAAGTAGAGGGGATCACTGACCTGGTCAATTGCGAGCAATTTGAGCGACTGAACTCGATCACGTTCCGTGGGTTTAGCACTCGGTACTTGCTTCGCTTTGAATTTAATGTGCACAGCGTCTTTTATCCGCAGAATGAACGGATTTGCGTGATGCCCGCGTTCTACCTTGAGATGCGGGTTAATCCCGTTGAGCGGGTCCGATGGATGTCGCCCGTTGGCCCCACGCCAGATGCGGTCTCAGTGTTCTTGCACGTGCGCCGGCCTCAGACGCAGATCGCCGCGTACACGGAGGGTGAGGGGCGGATCGATCTTTCGTACACCGGCGGCTTGTGCCCGCACGCGGACGTTTCGCAGGCGGCCAGCGAGGATCTCGGCGTTGCCCATGTCGCCGAACAGATTGTGAGCCTGAACCCAGATTGTCAGATGACCGATCTTGGTGACGGTGCCGGTCTGGAGTACACCCTGCCGGTGACTGAAGCCGGCAGTGGCATAAAGTGGCGATTGGTTTGGGCCGCGCATACCGCCGATCCCGTGCTTCAGGTGGGCCGGGCGGATACGGTCGCCAACGCCACCTTCCGTTACAACACACACTGGTCGAACGTGACGGAGGTTACCCGGGAGGCGATCCAGACCCGTGACGATCATCTGGCCCACTCCCGTCGGCTTGAGAAATTACTCGAGCAGGCGCCGGTGCGTGGTGCCGAGTTGCATCTGGTCAATCAGAGTTTTCAATCATTCCTGTCAAACACGTTTTGGTGTGATCTGCAATCGCCCGAGGGTGCTGCGAGTCAGTGGTTCAGTGTCTGGGATGGATCCTGCCATTTCCACTCACCGTTGGACGTCGAATACAACAACTCGTTGTTCTATCTGGCGATTTGGCCTCGTCTGCTCAGGATGCAGATTCGACAGTGGGCTGGGCACGAAAACGCCCATGCACCTTCTGGTGGAAGCTATCTCAGCCACGATATGGGTTGGGGGCCGCTGGTGTCCGGGCAGAAGTTTCCGCACGCAATGGAGGTGGAGGAGAACAGCAACTACCTGTTGATGCTGCAGGCCTATGTCCACTGGACTGGCGACACCGAAATTGTCAGCGAGTTGACGGGCCTGGTTGAACGATTGGTGTGTTACCTGATTTGGTGCGACCGAGATCAATCCGGATTCGCATCGGAGGGCGTGGCCAACACCGTTTGTGATGCCGGACCGGAGATTCAGTTCTCCAAGCATCAGACCTATCTGGCAGTCAAGCGAGTTGCCGCCTTGCGGGCCGCATCATCCCTAATGCGGATTGTTCAGAAAAGCCGGGCTGCCTCGGAATATGAGGCGAGGGCTGAGCGAGACTTGCGGAGGATTGAGAGTGCTGCATGGCTGGGCGACCACTACGCCGTGTGCGTGGATCGCAACTCGGCGGGCATCGTTGATGTGTGGACCGGCAAGCCACTTCCGTATGAAGATTTGGCCGGATGGGATGGCTATTCAATTTACACCGCCAATGGGTCATTGCTGCCCACCCTCATCGGTCAGCCGCCCCTGCTGGACCCCGAACGCGTCAAGCAAGACATCTTCAATTCCTATCGGGAAAACTTCGTTCGTTACGGGTGTGGGCATACCTCCTCGGAGGCAGAGAACATCCTGATCAGCCAGAATCTTTGGCGCGACCTGGTGGCCTACTACCTGGGGATGCCAGTCAACATGTCGCAGACCTACTGGGATATGCAGGTCATGAGCAACACCGGCAGTCAGTCATACGGTTATGTCGACAGCTACATGAACAACGACCTCCGTTTTTATTCCCGGGGAATCACCAGCCTCGGGTATTACCTGGCCGGCCCGAGATTGGTGATCGATCGGCTCGCCCCCGGTACGGGCGGCGCCTACATCACGGTCAGCCCCGACCGCGAGTATCCGCAGCGTTGGCCTCTGCTAGCGCTAGCGGATTGGAAAGCTGGCAAGATACCGGTATGCGTGGTCGATGATCATGGGAACGCCACGATCGAAGGTGAGATTGACCCTGTCATCATTCACGGCGGCGATCCGGCCGAGGTCGCGACCAGCGGCAGTCTGATCGGTTAGAGTGGCACTGTATTCGTCCTCATTGTCATGGATCAGGGGCATAATCGGGATGCGGTGGCCATGGCGGAATCCTCGCGATGTCGATGGTGTCGGTTGAACTAGTGGCAGCGGATCCGGAGAAAGAATTCTGTGGCGAGGTGTGCTTCCTTAGCATCGATGTGCTGTGCTCGATGGTCGATCGATTGGAACCCTGGTTGGGTCGACGCTTACGAGACTACGTTCGTCCAATTTATTTTTAACATGTCACGAAGTGAGCGGGTCCCGCTATTCAATCCCAAGGTCGTTGGAGGTGAATAAGCTTTCGAAGTCAAACCCGGCGGCTTCGATATGCTCACGGGCACCTTCTTGTCGGTCAATGGCCACGACGATCTTAACGACCTCACATTCGCATTCATGACGTAGGAGACGTGCGGCTTCCAAAGATTGACCTCCACTGGTGGCAATATCTTCGGTGATCAGCACACGGTCCCCCGGCTCAAGCCGACCTTCGAGCTGCTTGGAGGTGCCGTATTGCTTCTTTGCATTGCGGATCAGCACCATGGGCTTGCTTGTGTGCAGTGCGACCGCAGTGGCCAGTGGGACACCTCCCAGTTCCGGGCCGGCGATCCGATCGATCGTGTGATCAACGTGTTTTGCAAATAATTTCGCCAGTGCCGCGAGGATATCCGGCTGGGTTTCGAAAAGATACTTGTCCAGATAGTAGTTGCTCTTGCGGCCGGAACGCAGGACAAAGTCGCCGTGCAGCAGAGCCGATTGCTTGATGCGTGTAATGAGCTGTTCGCGTGTCACGCAGTGGAGTATAGCGTCATGATCGAGAGCCCCAGGTAATGAAACTGGCACCTTGTGGCCATGTTCCTTCGAACCAGTGGCAGTAACCGTAAGGGGCAATTCGATTTAGGGCACGTATGGCCTATCGACTTCTGTCGGCTTTGGTTCGGCATGCAGTCCTCTAAAATAGGATTTTCCTCTGTGTGGTGCTTGGCTATTTTTGCTTGGCGTTGCAGGGATGTTGATGATAGATCCCATCGGTGTCTTGCAACTATTCCAGCCTCATCCCCGCTGGCTGATGCATGCCATACCTGAGTGGTAGATGCTCTAAGGAGCGAGAAATGTGTCACTAGCGTCGGCCGGCACTTCGTTGCCGCGATAGAACTGGTGCCCTTGGGCCACCCAGATATTGTCGGTGCCGGTCCGGGGATCTGTCGGATCTACCGTAAAGAGCACGGCACCGTGGAGCAGCAGCACATTCTGTCCACGACCACGATGGGCGCGGCTGGGCGCGTTATGGGGGACGGTTGGATCGTACAAAACCCGCCCCTTTTTCGTGACAAAGATCGGATTGCGGTCGGCTAATACCGGTTGGTGGGCGTGGCGGTCAACTCGGATCCGGTGTCTGCCGTATTGGTTCTGGTAGCTGTAGGAAACCTGTTCTGGTGCCTGCCAATCGTGGTCCTGGCGGGTCAGTTCACCCGGGGCTGGCACGTGGGGATTACTCGGGCAGGCCAACTGCTCCGGCGTGGTGTAGCCACGCCGGACCAACAGGTACAGATGTGCCGTGTTGGAATTGACAGGCTGATTTGCGTTGGCGCTTGGGGTAGTTTGGCCGATGTGGACCCATTTTTCGCCAGGCCGCACGGCTAGCTGTGGGAGTCTCTGGTCGAAATCGTCGGCGTAGCTCTGGAATGCGATACCAGCTGAGCCGAGGTGTGATGCACCTACAATCTGGTGGGCTTGGTCACGGTTGTGCTCTAGAGCCGGAATGAGCAAGCTGGCAGCGATCAGGAAAATTGAAGCAGCTGCGATCAACTGTCGCCAACCGATACCGATCGTTCGTCGCGGTTCGGCGAGCATCTGGACCTGTTCGGTGAAGCGGTGCTGCTGACGGGCTTCTTCTACCCGGGCCAAGGTGCGTTGAACCAGGTCGGTCGGCGGTGGTGCTGGATCATCATCCAGACACTCCAGCAACTGCTGCATTGCCACGACCCGATCCCTGGCTCCAGCGATTGTGGGGATAAAGCTGCTGTCAGTCGCTCGGGCGGCTAGGATCGAGTTTAATACCTCGCCATCTTTCTCGCTGAGATGGACGATTTTGGGCTCGGTCGACTTATTGGACCGCTGGTTGGACTTTTGCACGTTCTTGGGCATGGTTCACTTTGGTCTTGGGTGATCAGGTTAGGCTATTCTTCCGTGGTTTCAGATCGGCTTCGCCACATCTGGGCAAATGTGCCTACCGCTGCATGCAACCGGCTCTTGACCGTGCCCAGCGGGATGCTGAGCATGCCGGCAATTTCCTTGTATGAAAACTGGTTAAAATATGCTAGAATAAGCACTTCCCGCAGATGATCTGGCAGGGTAGCCACCGTTTCTCGCACCAGCTGGGTCTGTTCATTCTCCTCGGCGCTCTGCGCCGGCATTTTCAGGTCGGCTTCTAGCAGGTCGATGAACGTCCGACTATCGTCCTGCCCCTCGTCCACCGAAGCGGATAGAGTTGCCATTTGCCTTCGAATATTCTTACGTAGATAGTCCCTAGCCTTGTTCGCTGCAATCGTAAAAAGCCAAGGTTTAAATTTCTTGGACAGGTCAAAGCTGTCTGCAGCGAGGTGAACTTGGAGAAAAGTCTCCTGAAAGAGATCCTCAGCGGCTGCCCGGTTGCCGCTGAACCGGATCAGGAAGTGGAATAACGCTTGGCGATAGCGATGGACCAATGCCTCGTAGGCAGTCGAGTCTCCAGCCCGATAACGCCCGAATAACTGCTCATCGGTTGTTTGTCGCTCGGCTTCATGCTCACTCCCGCCAGTCATTGGCAGGAATTGTATGCAAATACGCGATTATTTCATCCGAAGCAATGGATCACAAAACCTGTGGCCACCTTGGGGTAGAAGAATGTACTCTTCGGTGGCATCAGTTCGTGGGCTTGGCTAACTGCCATGACCGATTCCAGTGGCGTAGGCTGGAGGACGAAGCCGATGCGTCCCGGCGCTGCATCTACGATCTGCCTAAGTTCGTTGAGATCGGCGGTGTAGCGATAGTGGTCCGTTGCGGCAGGTTCAGCCAGATGGTTCAGGATCAATTCATGGAGAATGGTGACATCTAGCTGTCGACGGACTTTCGATCCAGCGGCTTGGCATGCCGCCAGTGGATCGGCTCCAGACGTCGTCAGAACAAAGTTTTGGCGGCAGTTTGATTTGCAGAGTCCCATGGCATGGTGCCCCCTGGCCGACAGCGTTTTGGCAAGGGCGGACAAGTCCAGGTGGGAATCATTTATCGGGGTAATGTTCACGCTTCCAGGCAGTTGACGGCACAGGGATTCAATACCAAATTCGGCTGGGCCGACGATCGCACGGTGGGTTGGTAGTACCACCAGCCCTGTGTCTTCGGCTGCAACCAGCATGAACAAGCAGGCATTGGTGCCCGGTTGCTGCGGATAGTCCTGGCCGAAACGTTGTGCGGTGTGGTAGCGATGATGGCCGTCGGCAATATAAACCTCATTGCCAGCAAAGAATCGTTGCAGGTCGGCAAGGATAGATTGGTCGGTGATCCGCCATAGCTGATGCTCGACACGGTCCTCGGGCGTCTGGCCTCCAAAGTCGGCGGGGCGCTGCCAGATGCCACTTAACAGATCTGCGACGCGGGCGCACTGATCGCGATAGATTCCAAATACCGGTGACAACTGTGCGTTGGTTGCGGCCATGAGCTTGTAGCGATCGTCCAATCCTCCTTGGATGGTCCGCTCGTGTCGGAATATCCCATGCGGTTGGTTGAATGGCTCCAATTTCAAGGCGCAGAATAGACCTCGGCGACATTGCTGTTGGTCCTGCCACCAGAAGCTCTGCTGGTAGGCAAACACCGCTGGGGTTTCGTCGCGGATTAGCACGCCTTGGTCCATCCACTGCTGCAGGCAGCAGGCCGCCTGCCGGTAGGCCGCGTCTGGTCCCACGGTCTTTGGCGGCGTCACGGGCAGGTCGATGGCCACGATATTGTGCGGGTCGCGGGCCAGAAGTGTTTGCTTACGCTGCTCGTCAAGGACGTCATAGGGCGGCGTGATACGGGTAGACAGATCGCGGTTGCTGGCGGTGTTGTAGGTGACGGCATGGATGGGTGTCAGTTTGGGCATTTCAGCGGGTGGTCTGGGTAGGGCGAATGGATCTGCCCCTCCCCTGGTTTCCTGCAGGGCTCTCAAGCCGATCGTGTTGCCAGTCCGTACTGAGAAATCAGGTAGAGGGCGTACAACGCCAGCATCGGTCCGCCCATCCAGCGCGAGAAATGACCTGAATGCACTGAGCGGGCAATGTAAATACGGAACAGTCCCAGCATTAGAAGCATCGTGGGCAGCTGGACTGTCAACAGCATGTATGAGAAGGAACCATCCGGCAAAGTTTCGACAATGTTTAAGGATTGGCCCGCGGCGGCAGCTCCTACTGCCGATGCACCAATTACAAAAAGAACGTTGAGTATATCCGCGCCGATGACATTACCGACCAGCAGTTCCGGATGCCCCTTACGGATGGCGGTTACCCCCACAACCAGTTCCGGTAGAGAAGTGCCCAATGCAATCAGTGTGGCGGCGATGACGTTTTCCGGTATGCCCCAGCTTAAGGCGATCTGGCTGGCCGAACCGACCAGTGCGTCGCCGGCCACAATGACCATCGTGAGCCCGATGAGGCCCATCAGGATCAAGTAACCTAGGCTGCGGGGCGTTTCTACTTTAAGGTGTATTTCACTCTTTACGGCCAGATGGGGTTCTGCCTGGTGGTGCATGCGTGACCATCGGACTGACAGGTAGAGATACCCAATCAACAGGAGTAGAAAACCTAAGCCGATTCCCAGGCCGAGCGATGCGTTGGGTCCGTATGCCCAGTGCAGGCCGTAGCATGCCACAGCCAGCATCATGGCGGAACCAAACTGCAGCCAACCCTGTCGGGACAGGACGAATCGATCAGTGGGAAGGGTGGTCAGCAGGCAGCAAAGTCCGAAGATCAGACCGGTATCGGCGATGATTGAGCCTATCCCGTTGCCCAGTGCCAAGCCCGGCTTGCCGGACCACGCTGCGAGTACCGACACCGAAACTTCCGGGGCGGTGGTGCCCAGCGACATGATGGTGGCGCCAATGATGATCTTTGCCACGCCCAAGTGGGAGGCGATGCTGGCTAGGGCTTCCACGAGCCAGTCCGCGCCTCGTATGACACACCCGATCGCGCCACTGGCGATTAGAAGCAGCAGCCAGGTGGACAGGTCCTCAAACCATTCCTGTGGTAACAGTGATGCAAGCACGGGCGGCGATGATAACCACTGAGCCGCTCCAGGATCGAGAATGCCGGCTCCAAGTGTTCGCGGACAGGGTTCGGAGTCATGGCTTTCCGTGCCGTGTGGCATCGTGGAGCAGGCGTTGAAAATCAGTTTCGTCAGCGGAGTTGTAGTAGTCGATGACCAGCCCCTTGGCGTCGACCAGCACCAGCTTATTGCTATGACCGATGGGCATCAGTGTATTGTCCGGTTCTTCAGCCACCGGGAGTTTGAACCCCTGTTCGCTGAGGGGCCAGATCTCTTCCCGAGTGCCGGTTAGAAACTTCCAGCGAGCGGGATCGGCTTCCCAATGGTGGGCGTATTCGGCGAGCACCTCCACGGTGTCATACTCCGGATCAACGCTGACGCTGACCAGTTGCACGTGGCCCGAGGGCAACTGGTCTTGAAGTCGTTTCATCTTCGCTGACATGACCGGGCAGCTCAGAGGGCAGCGGGTGAAAATGAATCCAATGACGTACGGCTGCCCGGCCAGTTGGTCAGATCCGAACGGATTCCCACTCGAGTCAATCAATTCGAACGTGGGGATGGCGATCCGGGTCGGCACGCTTGGCGGCACGCCTCGCGTCCAGACCAAATAGGTCATGGCCGCAGTGACCGTCAGTGAGCAGATGGCCAAGCTGAACAGGAACACTTGGTACGCCTGTCTCGGGGTCATGTGCCGTCCTTGCGTGTTCGCGACGCAATCGTAATAGCCGTCAAAACCATGACCACGGTGACGACGAGCATCACGGGCACAGCAGCCATCAGGGGCACCGGTGAGCGGGGCGCCTCGGCACCGCCGAGTATCGCTGCAAGCACGACATACCCGTAGGTCAGTGGATTTGCCCACATAATAGCCTGCATCCATATCGGTGCAGTGGCCATTGGGAACACGGCTCCACACAGTAGCCACATGGGCATCAGGAACAGGGTCATTACACCATGAAACGCAGCGGCCGAATCCATGGGCCAAGCCAGGCTCAACCCTAGGGCTACCAGGGCCATGGCCAACACCACCATGACGGCGATCGCCGCAGCGATCTGCAGCAGACCCGGCCAGTGCCCCAAAACGAACGGCCATGCCAGGAGAAAGATGCCCCCCTGTACGACGGCAACGGTTGAGCCACCAAGCACTTTTGCCATAACGATTGCCTTACGGGACACGGGCGAGACCAGTACTGCCTGCAGCAGTCCCTCACGACGGTCTTCGATCACCGTGATTGTCGAAAAGATTGCGGTGAACAGCAGGATCATCACCACGACGCCCGTGAAGAAGTAGGCCAGATAGCCAAGTCTATGCTCGCCGTCGGTGGTGGCGGGGCGAAAGGCCTCATCGAGGCCAAAGCCCAGTACCGCGTAGAACAGGATTGGTGTGGCCAAGGCGCCGAGCACACGGCTGCGTTGCCGGAAGAACCGTACCATCTCACGCCGCCAGAGTGTTGCCGTCGCCGCAGTCATTGCAGGCATGCTACAATCTCGCCACCAACAGCACACGGAACCCCGTCCAGGAACCCTTGCGTATGTCCGTTCTCATTCCCATGGTGATCGAGAAGACCGGGCGCGGTGAGCGCGCTTATGACATCTATTCGCGGCTGCTCAAAGACCGTGTCATCTTTTTTGGCGGCCCGGTGACCGATGAGACGGCCAATCTTGTCATCGCCCAGTTGTTATTTCTGTCGAACGAAAGCCCGAAGGACCCCATTCACCTGTATGTCAATAGTCCCGGAGGCGGTGTTAGTGCGGGGTTGGGCGTTTACGACACCATGCAGTTCATCCGGCCGAAAGTGCACACATATTGTGTGGGGGTGGCTGCTTCGATGGGGGCGTTATTGCTGATGGCGGGCGCGGTGGGCAAGCGGCATATGCTGCCCAATGGGCGAGTGCTGCTGCATCAGCCCTTGCTCGGTGGTGTTGCGGAGGGCCAGGCTACGGATCTGTCCATTCAGGCCAATGAGATGCTCCGTACTCGTGGGCGTTTGTACAAGATCATCTCCGAGCACACCGGGAAGGACTATGACACGGTTGCCCGTGACTGTGAACGCGACAAATGGCTCGATGCGGAGCAGTCGGTGACTTATGGTGTGACCGATCAGATCCTCAGGCACTTGCCCGACTCCATTGCAGGGGTTGGGTCCGAGGACAATGGCGACGAATAGGCTTACCGTGTCAGGGCGATCCGGTATCCAAGGGTGGCGCATGGCGCAACCAGTGCCATGGCAGCTCGGGGTGGCATTAGTGTCGGTGTTGATGGTCAGTGGCTGCAAGGCACAATTTGCGGGCAAGCCGAATGCAGCCGATGCGGTCCGAAGACAGAACCTGGAGTTGGAGAAACTCGTCAGTGAGCTTCAGGAGAAGCTTGATTTACGTACGGGTGAACTGGAGTCGCTCCGAGAGCAGTTACAGCGAGGTGCGGCTTCACCGATGCCTGGCGCCATCAGTCCGACACTCTCCAAGATCGAGTTTGATCGCTACACCGGAGCCATGGATACCAATGGCGATGGCAACGATGACCGGTTGCGGGTCTACGTGCGTACCCTCGACCAGCATGGCCGGTTACTTCCGGTTGCCGGTCGGGCCACGCTCCAGCTGGTGCAGATCGAGCCTGATACCCCGCCCATCCTCATTACTGAGCGATCATATGCACCGGCCGAATGGGATGATTCCTACCGTAGTGGTCTGACTGGAACCCATCACACGCTCGAAATGCTTCTGCCCGACAACCTGCTCCCCCAGGCATTGGACGCCACGGTCAAGCTGACGTTTGTTGAGGCGGACACTGGTACTACACTGACGGTGCAACAGGCGGTGCGGATCGACCGCCAGCCCTGATTGATCCACGGATATTGTACCTCAGCGGCGGCGCAGCCAGGAGAGTTCCTCGGCGCCGGTGAGCCTCGCACCACCGAGCATCATCGTTGCTCCAATCACGATGCAGATAGCCACGGCTGCACCGCAACCCCACTTCGTCAAGGAATCCGGGTCCAAGCCTCGCAGGATGACTCCGATCACCACCGTCATTGCTGCGGTCAGGCACACGACTCGCAACCAACTTCGCAGCACCTGGGCATCGATGATTCGATCTACATGCCGGCGCCCGAATAGCAGCAGTAGTGCCACTTGGCCCGTGGCGCAGATGGCCGACGACCACGCCAACCCGGCTTCTTGGAGTGGCCAGATTAGGACCAGATTCAGGATCAGATTTAGACCTACCATGGCGGCGCTGATCCGTACTGGGGTTAATGCATCATCCCGAGCGTAGAATGCCCGGGTCAGTAGGTGGGCAGTTGAGTATGCCCACACCGCCGAGGCATACCCAGCAAGCACTTGTGCCACCCGTTGTGTTGCTTCTGGATCGAATTGCCCGTGCTCGAACATGATGCGGGCCAGTGGCTGGCGGATGAGGATCAGGCCGGCGCTCGCAGGTAATCCGACGAATACGCTTAGGCGCAACCCCTGCCGTAGGATCTGACCGAAATGGTCTGGCGTTTTGTCTATTGCGGCTTTAGATAGCGCCGGAAAGATAGCCGTGGAGATCGCGATGCCAAACACGCCGAGCGGAAACTGGTAGAGCCGCTGGGCCAAAGTGAGAGTCGTGACGGCGCCCGGTTTGATTGGCGGCTCAATAGACCATCCGAACAGTTCGATTGGGCCGACGTGCGACTCGGAGGCGGAGAAAGCAAATGCGATCAGGCCATCGAGCAGCACGTTGATTTGGAAGACGGACAGCCCAAGGATCATCGGGACCATGACCCGAAGCATCTGGCCGAAAGCAGGTCTCGCACCATGTATCCGCAACGGTAGCCGGCCGCTGTGCAGGACGGCTGCCCCGATCCAGATCAGTTGGATTACCCCGGCGACCAGTACCGATGCGGCCACCAGCTTGATCGCATGGTTTAGTTCCGGTCCACGACGCATCGCCGCAGGAATCCCCGCGGCTGCGATCAAGCAAAGGTTCAACACGATGGGCACTGTGGCTGGCGGACCGAAGTGCCGGCGGACCTGCAGCACTGCACCCCCCAGTGCGACCAGACAGATGATCGGCATATAGGGCAGCATTAGCGCAGTCATCTGCAATGCCTGAGCGGTCTTTGTTCCCGGATCGAGGAAGCTAAGCCAGGTGGTAATTGCCGCTTCACTGAGCAGCGTCACTCCTGCAAGGGCCGCCGCCAGAGCGGCTATGCATAGGGTTGCAAACCGGCCAGCCAACTGCGGATCCTTTGCCAATAGCCGTGTGTAGCGAGGGATGAATGCCGCGGTCAGTGCCCCTTCTCCGAATAGCCGTCGGAATAGATTGGGTATGAGGAAGCCGATGAAGAACGCATCCAGCTGTTCCCGGGCACCGAATGCTGCGGCCAGAGCCACATCTCGCAACAGCCCGGTGATGCGAGACACCAGCGTCAGGCTGCCGATCAGCACTGCGTGCCCGACGAATCGGGCTGGCGATCCGTCCTGGCCCAGGTGGCTAGTGGGCAGAAGGTTCTTAACGATCAGCAGTACGCTCCAACCCGCCATCGCCGCAAGTAGCCCCAGGTTGTGCATGTACACATCATCGATCTCTGCACTGCGCCCGGTGCGGGCCTGGATCATCTCCAGAAGCGGGGCCCCCAGTCCCAGTGCAGCGATTGTCAGTACGCTGCCTGCACGCGGGCGGCGCACCCCCAGTGGTGCACTAGCAGCCAGCAGCCACGTCAAGCTGATTCCTAGCCAGAAATGGCCGGGCTTGTCCATGCCGTGCCACGGGCGAGTGAACAGTCCAACCAGCCAGGTGTAGGTGCGGTTGCCATCAGGCAGGATCGCCACCAGCAGAAATGTCGGCAGGCTCACTCCCAGCAGCACACGTGCGCCAGTGGTGAGCCATCCTGGCTCCTCGGGTTTGGATCGCGGTGTTAGAACCAGCACTCCAATAGTCAGAGCGCCTAGCAGGCTTGCCACCAGGTCGGGCCCGCTGACCGATCGCTCGACGAATTGCTGCGTCCATTCATCCAGCACGGCGTAGGCGCTGACAATACATAGGGCCAGCACGGCCCTGGTCAAGTGGGGTATTCTTGATCCCATTGCCCGGATTAGCAGTAAGGTCAGCACGGCGAAGCAGACCAGATGCGCCATCTTGTCGGTTTGCCAGATGGTGTATTCTGGGCCGGGCAACTCGATTCGAGGCCAGTGGGTAGCGATCGCCATCGCTGCCCAGTAGACACCTAGGATTTGTTGCCAGCGGGTTACTGACATGTGTCTTCTCGCGAGGCACGATGTTCCTGAAGCAGGATGTCGAGCCCCTGCCTGAAGTCCAAGATCGGTTCGTACCCAATGGCAGACTGGGCGGCGCTTAGGTCAGCCTGGGAGTGGCGGACATCTGCTGGCCGCTGTGGTTCATGCCGGGCAATCAGATCACTACGACCGGCCATCTCGGCCATTGTCGTTGCCAGTTCAAGCACCGTGACCCGGTGCCCGCAAGCGATGTTCAGGGCCATGCCTCCCAAGTGATTGGGCTGACGGGCTGCCAGCAGATTTGCGTATACGGCATTATCCACGTGGGTGAAGTCGCGGGATTGTCCGCCGTCGCCGTAGATCACGGGACGTTTGGCATTCGATAAAGCCTCCATGAATGCGGCTATCACTGCCGCGTAAGCCGAGTGGGGGTTCTGTCGTGGTCCGAAGATGTTGAAGTACCGCAGGCAAACCGTGTCCGTGGAGTAGCAGGCAGCGTATGCCCGAGCCAGGTTTTCACCTGCGGCTTTGGTTGCCGCGTAGGGACTCATTGGCTCTGGGGGCATCGTTTCAATCTTGGGGATCTGGTCATTGTCACCGTAGATTGCAGCACTGGCAGCAAACATCACACGTTCGACACCGGCGTGGCGAGCCGCTTCAAGGACATGTAGGGTGCCGGTGGTATTTACTTGGTTGTAGTGCTCGGGTTGCTGGACGCTTTGCGGTACTGACGCCAATGCTGCCAGATGAAAGACCCACCGACATCCGGCCACCAACTGCTGCAGCAGTCGTAGGTCTAGGATCGAGCCTCGAACCATCTGTAACTGCTTTCCGGTACGTTGTCGGGGCGAGTCGATATTCTGCCAACGACCCTGTGACAGGTCGTCCAGCACGATGACTTCTGCATCGAGGTCGATTAATGCCGAAACCAAATGGGAACCGATAAAGCCGGCGCCACCGGTTACCAGCACCCGCGTCTTGGCAAAGGCGGTTCCGAATCGATCTGGCCAGGTCACAGGTGGCATCAGGCGTACACGATGCGGTCGGGTGGTACGCGGGTTTGGCGCGTGGCCCCACGGGTGTCGACGACGAGTTGGGCGTGTTCGGCGATCATCTGAAAGTCATAGCTGTCATGAGCGGTGGCGATCAGTACGCAGTCATAGGAGCCGAGTGATTCGGTGTTCAAGGGCACGCTGGTCATACCCAGGTCGTATCGGCGAGTTTTGGGTGTTGACCGGACTAGCGGGTCGTGATAATCGACCGTGGCGCCCAATGCGCGCAGTCGTGCGATGAGTTCGAAACTTGGACTCTCACGTACGTCATCGACATTTGGCTTGTAGGCCAGCCCCAGGACCAGGATTCTTGCATGGTCCATTTTCGTCCCGCGCTGGGCCAGGGCTTGACGCGTGCATTGGACTACATATTCAGGCATGCGGGTGTTAATCTGCCCGGCCAACTCAATGAAGTGGGTCGGCTGGCTGGCTTGGCGGGCTTTCCACGCCAGGTAGAACGGATCGATAGGAATGCAATGTCCACCCAGTCCGGGTCCCGGATAGAACGGCTGGAATCCGTACGGCTTGGTGGCGGCAGCATCGATTACCTTCCACACGTCGATGTCCATCGCGGACAGAATGAGTTTCATCTCGTTGGCCAGGGCGATATTCACTGCACGGTACACGTTCTCCAGCAGCTTGGCGGCTTCAGCAATCTCGGCCGAATCCACCGGAACCACGCAATCAACCACGTGGCGATACAGGTCAGCGGCCAGTTCGGCGGATTTCTCGTCGGTTGCACCGATCAGCCGCGGCACTTGCCGAGTTGTCGGTTGCCGGCGGCCGGGGTCCTGACGCTCAGGGCAGTAGGCAAGGAAGAAGTCATGACCGAGTCGAAGGCCAGTAGCCATGAGCCGTGGCAGCACTCGTTGCCGTGTGGTACCGGGATAGGTGGTCGATTCCAGAACGATCAGCTGATCGTGGCGCAGGCATCGGGCGATTGAGTCAGCTGCCCGGTCGACGTATTGCAGATCAGGTTGGTGGTTTTCGGTCAGGGGGGTGGGTACGCAGATCAGGATTGCGTCCGGTTCGCCCAGACGTTGCGGGTCAGTAGTGACGTTGAACCGACCACTAGCAAGCATGTCCGCAACGAAGTCTTCACCCAGATGCTTCAGATAGTTCTCGCCCCGCTGCAGTAGTTCGATCTTATGAGGATCCGTATCGAATCCGAGGACCGGGAACCCGGCGTTGCAGAAATCGCGGATCAGCGGCAGCCCGACGTAGCCCAGTGCCATCACGCCGATCAGCGCAGTGTGTTGTTCGATCTTCTCCTGCAGCGACATCCGTCTAGCATCGTACATTGCAGCGGCGGTAGATGCTCTGGCTGCTTGGCAGGGCAGAGGGTCATCCGGCTATGGGTGCCGGGCACATGGGTCGTGGGCGCGGCCTTTGCGCGGGATTCTCTTAAGTGAGTGGTTCAGGTGGTCGATTCAGAAGGGGTACCAGTGGGAGTTTGTACAAGGAGCCAGACGTGAGAAAGTCCCGAACTTATCGGAGCCCCGGCTTTAGCCTGCTAGAACTAGTGATCGTCGTGGTGATCATCGGCATTATCGCGGCAATCGCCATTCCACGAATGAGCCGTGGTGCGGCTGGAGCGGCAGATTCGGCCCTGCGTGCGGATCTGGCGGTGCTGCGCAACGCCATCGACCTCTACGCGATCGAACATGGTGGCACCATGCCTGCCGTAGGCACGTTTATCAATCAGTTGACCCAGTATTCGGACAATGTCGGTGTAACATCTGCCACGCAGACGTCTACCCATATCTATGGGCCGTACCTGCGTCAGATTCCACCACTTCCGGTGGGTGCCCGCAAGGGGCAAAGTGGTATCGCTGCCACCGATGGAAGCACGATCGGGTGGATCTACGGTGCCACCGAAGGAACGATCAAGGCAAACACCACCATCGAAGAAGACGTAGCGGGCGTACTCTACAACACCTATTGAAATCCAATTCACTGTGAAACGTGACTGTGGCCCGGGAGCTTGCAGACGGCGGAGGCTCTATTGGTTATAGACGATCATGGCATTGTCAACCGATTCGCCACCGTCGTTGTCCATGAAAAGGTTGTCTTCCTGGACTAGGTTGTGGCTACCGTATTTAAGGTCTAACTGGTCATGTGCGGTCTCGTAAGTGACCCGACCGTCATTGAAGGCAACCGATCCCTCCCATTTGCCTGATTCCCGTGTGGTGTGAATGCTGCTGACAGCATTGACCCCATTGCTGCCCGTATTGCGGTCGGCCACAACGACTGCCTGTGCGTTGAGTGTATTGCGCCATTCTTCGTTGCGGGCCGCGGTCAGATTTGGAGCGAACCCCATTCCTTGAGCCCGGTAATGGATCCGCAGCATCGCGTAGGAGTAGTTGTTCTGGTCAACACTACCGATGGTCCATTCGGTCTTGTCTTCGGCAGGGCTGATGACGTAGGCGCCAGTGATGTAGCTTCCATCCAAGAGGATCTCGTGCCGCACCGCGACGAAGTTACCCTTGCGCCCTCCGGATGTTCCGGATGGATCGGTATCGATGCCCGTGTCACCGTTGTTCGCGCCAATGAGCGTGTTGTTGGCTCGGATGCCGGGGAAGAACGAGCGGTTGCCTTCGGCGAAAGTCACCATCGCCTGGTGAAGGCCACGGACCTGGGTGTCATTTTGCCTCTGCTGAGCGGTGCGCCTTGCCGCACCGAGGGCGGGTAGCAGCAGGGCCATGAGCAGGCCGATAAGGATAATTACCACCAGCAGTTCGACCAAGGTAAAGGCTCGAGGGCGGATCATGGGCGTGCTCCTGATACGATCGTCGCGGATCATCTGTGCGGGTCGTGGGCGGGAAGAACGTACTGTTGCAGACGTGCCTCACCGCCATGAATTTTGTCATTGCGGTTCGAGGCGAGTTCTGGTGCGGCACAAGGCGACCCGCCCTGATCAATGATATCGAGCCGTTGGCGCGCTGGTCAAGGAACCCGGATTGGTGTCGGAGGGGGGCTTGTTGAGATCGGTCAACTGCCGTTGGAGGGCGGTTGGTGTTGGCGCCACCATTCGATGGTCTGCCCAAGTCCCTCCTTCAGAGAGGTTGTCGCATGCCAACCGATTTTCTGTGACGCCATTTCGGTGTCCAGGCATCGCCGCGGCTGGCCGTCTGGTTTGCTGGAATCCCACTCGATCTGCCCTTCAAATTCTGTCAGTTGGGCAATAAGCTCTACGAGATCGCGGATCGTGATTTCCTGTCCGGTTCCCAAGTTAATTGGATCGGGATCATTTATGCGTTCAGCTGCGCGAACGATTCCTTCGGCGGCATCGGCCACGTACAAGAACTCGCGAGAGGCCGCGCCGGTGCCCCAACAGGTAATCCGTGGCTCACCTCGCTGTTTGGCTTGGTCGCACTTTCGGATCAATGCTGGGATCACGTGAGAACTCTGCAGATCAAAATTGTCACGCGGTCCGTACAGGTTCACGGGCACAACAACGGTCGAGTTCAATCCATATTCGCGATTATAGCCGTCCAGCATGACAAAGACAGCCTTTTTGGCAATCCCGTACGGGGCATTGGTTTCTTCCGGATAACCGTTCCATAAGTCAGTTTCGCGAAAGGGCACTGTTGTGAATTTTGGATAGGCACATACGGTGCCCGTGTGGACGAATTTGGTCAAGTGGTTTCGGCGCGCGTGCTCGACCAAGTGCAGTCCCATGGCCATATTCGCGTAGAAGAATCGGCCCGGATGTTCGCGATTGGCACCGATGCCGCCGACCTCGGCAGCGAGGTGGATCAGCACGGAGGGCGTGGCGTCAGCGAACAGACGCGCTACGCCGACGTCGGTTGTCAGGTCGTAATCCCGGCGCCTTGGCACGAACAGGTGATCTTCTGTCACTCCTCGCCGGCGTAATGCATTGCAAACGAAGTGTCCCAGGAATCCGGCGCCGCCGGTCACGCAGATACGATGGTCCTTCAGGTCAAGCACTCGAATCTATCTCAGCTTCATGCAGGGGGTTTCGCTCCGATTGCTTCGGCCGGCGACCGGTTGCCGGTGCAGCAACTGGGGCGGTGGCGATCCGGTCAGTGCACACGGGCGGAGACGGTGACCGAGTGCCCAGCTTTACGGAGAGTCTTCTCGCGATCGGCAAGTTCCAGATCAGCTTCGACCATCATTTCGACCAATCGGTCAAACGAAACCGACGGTTTCCAGCCCAATCGTTCGTTGGCCTTGCTCGGATCGCCCAGTAGCAAGTCCACCTCGGCGGGCCGGTAGTAACGAGGATCAATATCCACGAAATCGCGGTAGTCCAGGTTGACGCTTCCGAACGCCTGCTCGCAGAACTGGCGAACGGAATAGGTTTCACCAGTGGCGATGACGTAGTCATCTGGCTTCTCCTGCTGTAGCATCAGCCACATCGCTTCGACGTAGTCTCCAGCGAAGCCCCAGTCTCGTTTGGCATCGAGATTGCCCAGGTAGAGCTTGTCTTGGAGACCATGCTTGATGCGGCCGACAGCGCGGGTGATCTTGCGGGTAACAAAGGTTTCGCCGCGTCGCGGCGATTCGTGGTTGAAGAGTATCCCACAGTTGGCGTGTAGCCCATAGCTCTCTCGGTAGTTGACCGTGATCCAGTGCGCATAGGCTTTGGCCGCCCCGTAGGGTGATCGTGGGTAGAACGGAGTTATTTCGGTTTGTGGCGTCTGCACCACCTTGCCAAACATCTCCGAACTCGACGCTTGGTAATAACGGATCTGGTAGCCACAGTGGTCTTGGAAGTCTCGCACTGCCTCTAGCAGCTTCAGTGCTCCGACACCAGAGGCATCCGCAGTGTAGATCGGTGCATCGAAGCTGACCCGCACATGGCTCTGGGCACCAAGATTGTAGACCTCGGTGGGTTTGATCTGGTGGGTCAGTTTGCTTAGGCAGTTGGCATCGGTTAGGTCAGCGTAGTGCAGGTGCAGTTTGGCACCGGATTGGTGCGGATCCTGGTACAGGTGGTCGATTCGGCCCGTGTTGAAAGTGCTTGAACGCCGGATTAGTCCGTGGATGTCATAGCCTTTGGCCAGCAGCAGTTCCGCCAAGTAGGAACCATCCTGACCGGTAATGCCGGTAATCAATGCACGTCGTGGGTTCAAGGCCAAAATTCGCTCCGTACCCGTTGCGAATCAGTACTTCATCATATCGGCAATTGCAGCGGTGTCATAAATAACCGAGTGCTACGGCATTTGTATGTATGACTATTATGGTCATTCTCAATGCGGCCTGAGGTTGTTGGAACGGGCGGTCTTACAGGATTCCTCGCCTGGCAGTGTCCGCTGGGTGGCCGTCATTACGAATCGCTCGATTGGGTTTGGTCATCCGACATGTCAGGTCGATCAGCACCAGGGAGTTCTTTCAGAAAAGGTGATTGGGTCCGTATGGTTCCGGAGAGAGGTCGATTGCCGATCGGCAAATCGTTGGTGGCCAGTTGCAGGCCAAGCTGATTCCCAGCAGCAAGGGTGTCGCAGTCCAATTCCGGGTGAGATCGGGACTATACTGGGCCGGTCAGATGCCTGTGCTGCTGCCGTTGCATGATCGGTGTGGTGGCCAAGGCATCCCGTTTGCGTTTGTGGAGATGGGTTACGCACTCATTTAGCCACCTTCGTGTGCCGAATTGAGTCTTTGCCGATGGGCCTGCCCAATTTTCTCATTATTGGCGCGATGAAGTCGGGTTCCACGGCTCTGTGGTGGGATCTGCGTACCAATCCATCCATCTTTTTCCCGATGGATAAGGAAGTGGGAGCTTTTTGTGATGAACGGATTCTCACCACAGAAGGCTTGGAGCGTTATACGGCCTATTTCAAGGCAGCACGCCGTGACCAGATCTGTGGCGAGGCATCAACCCTCTACACGAAGCGTCCGACCTATGAGGGTGTGGCGGAACGGGCGCGTCAGGTCCTGGGATCGGACCTGAAACTGCTTTATATCATTCGTGAACCGGTAGCTCGCGCGGTGAGCCATCACTACCACATTCATACCATTGGAGAATGTGGCCCGGACATCGATGCAGTGGTTCGGTCCGACTCGACGGTCATTGATTATTCCCGGTACGCGATGCAACTTGAACCTTGGCTTGCAGCCTTCGGTCGGGAAGCGGTCATGGTGATTGCCTTCGATCACTTCATCAGTGATCGTTGTGGATGGGTCGAGCCGATCTGCTCATTTCTGGGTATCGAGCCGCGGGTCGATCTGGTTGAAGCAGACCGGGTTGTCAATCGCAGCGATGGTAAACCGGTCCATCGTGGTATTTGGACATCAATCAATCGGATGCCCTTGTACCGCAATCTGGTCCGTCCGCTGATACCATTTCGTTTGCGGCGGCGATTATTAGAGATGCTATTGCCCCGAGCGCCAGCCCGTCCCGCTCCACCTCGCCCCGAGACCGTGGACCTGATTCTGGACTCGCTGTGTGACGACACCGACCGATTGTGGCAGATTCTTGGTGAGGATCAGCCGTGGTGGGATCCGCAGCAGGTCCGGTGTGAATATGCCGAGATTTGGCGTCGGGCTGCCCAATCAGCTGTAGCCGGGGACTGAGCCGCAATGGCCCGGTCCGTCTGTAACGGCGGGGTAGAATGGCCATGAATTTTGCAATTTTTTCTTGACAGCGATATGGCAGGATTGTTTGTTTGGGGAAGATTTAGCCGTAGCCAGTGGCCCAACGGCCAGGGGCCTTTTGTTCGTGGAATTGTCATGAGCTTCAAGCGTCTGTTTGGGTCCGGTTTCCGGCCCGCGGTCTACCGCACAACTGATCCTGGTGCCCGCATTGACTATTGGATGGTGATGGGCACATTCATCGGTGGTGCCGTGGTGATTGCGGGGCTGATGTTCTGGCCGCAGCATTCGAGTGTTATACCGCAGCCCACGCGGCCACATCAGGCAGTGCAGATCACCCCGCAGAGACAACCAGATTTTGCCAAGGATGATTCGGCAATCTCCATCGACACTGCTGGGCTGGTTTTGGCTATAGATCTGCAGGTTGCCATCGAGGGGGCCACGGATCAGGTCCCGACGCATATCGAAGTTGCTTCAGCATCCCAGCACCTACTCCAGAACAGCCAGATCACCGTGGAATCAGTTCCTGATCCAGCTTCGATTTCCGAGCCACAGATCCCAACCGAGCCAGTGTTGCTTTCCGAGCCGTTGGTGTTGGCTGATCCCATTGTCGTGACGATTCCCAAAGTTGTCTTGGAATCAAACGATTTGCCATTTCAAACTGAGTTCACCGAGGAAGGCTTGGTGGAGCAGGATTGGTTCGACACCATCGCGCCTGTGCCCTCTGACGATTCCGTTCGTGCGGTGAGGCCACGTCTCGTTTCGGATCCGTTGATCGCAGCGTCCAATTCCGCACGGCCAGGCGGTGTTTCGTCCGGCGGTGGTGGAGCAAGTGTCTCGGGCGGTGGCGGTGGTGGAGCAAGTGTCTCGGGCGGTGGCGGTGGTGGAGCAAGTGTCTCGGGCGGTGGCGGATCAGGAGTGGTGCAATTTGGCTCCAAATCGCCTCATCAAGAGCGATCGGGTCCGGGCAAGGTTACGGCGGAGGTCCGTGCCCGAGCACTTCGGCGCACAGATCAGCTGATCGGCTGGGCCAATGTCGGTTGGAGTGCCAACAATTCCCTGACCCTGAATGTCAATCGGATTCTGTTTGTCGAGGGTTGGAAGAGCTACATCGAAAGGCAGGTGCTTCCGCAGCTTCGATGGGGCGTGCGGCGATTTCAAGTGCACAATCCGTTCGGAACCCGGGCAGGCACCGTCATGCAGTTTGACCAATACCTTGAAGCCCAGCAGAGAGGTTTGACCTGGCTGACCGAGGGATTTGTTGAGAGCTGGAAGAAGGTAATCGAGGGCCACTACACCAATGGTGAGCCTGTAGAGGTGATCGCTTATCTCGGGGCGATCAACCTTGACCCGGATCTTTCGGTACTTTTGCGTAAAGGAGATCTTGAAGCCTGGCAACAGCTGGTTGATGACAGCGTGCAGCCGTTTCTGGACGCTGGGATGAGCATTGGATTTGATTCGGCGTCTCGATTAGACGCCGATGAAACTGAGTTCCAGTACATCAAGCAACTTGAAGAAAGCGGTACGGAGGTTTACATCGAGTCTTGGCCAGATGCCAGCAAGGCCCACCTTCTTGAGATGAACATCGTGGCGCTCGAGCGCAATATCGCCAGCCGTGCCGAGCAGCGCAAGAGAACTTTTGGGCCAAATCGCCCTGCCCACCGTCGGGAATTACAGGGCGAG
>CAUZOD010000007.1:0-32824 GCA_963581115.1 Phycisphaerae bacterium
TCTCAGTTTTCTCCGCATGCCCCGTACGTGATTCTCGTCGGGATCCTGGTGGTCAGCGGATTCGGATTGCCGATCCCTGAGGATATTCCACTGATCATTGGGGGCTATCTTTCGGCGACCGGCTATGCTGATCCGTGGATCATGTTTCCGATGCTGTTTACCGCTTTGCTGGGAGCGGATGCGATCGTATTCCATCTGGGGCGCCGATATGGCCGTCACGTCCCTCGCATTCCGATTTTGAGACGGTATCTGAGCGAACGGCGGTTGCGTCGGACCGAGCACGCACTCAACGTTCACGGAGGCAAGTTCATCTTCATTGCTCGGTTCCTACCGGGGTTGCGTACGCCTGCGATGTTCACGGCGGGGACATTCAAGGTCCCGTACTGGAAATTTCTGCTCTACGACGGATCGGCTGCGGCCATGAGCGTGCCGCTAATCTTCTTCCTCGCCTATTTCTTCGAGGACCAGATTTCTCGCGTCAAAGATTGGGTAGCAGGAGGGCAGATTGCTGCAATCGGCGCGGTGCTCCTCGTGATTGCGGTTATTGTCGTAGTAAAGCTATTGTTCAAGCGCCGTATTGCATCGGCCGGCCTGTGATTCGATCGGGGTGGTGCGACGGGCGGTGATAATGCCGAGGCTTGGGGGAGTATGCCATGGCGGGCAATTTCCGGATCACCGGCGGCCGGTTGCATGTCCGTCGGTCACCGTCTACCCTCTTTTTATGGTCACCGACAGGATCGTCACACCGACCGAGTTGCGAGTTGCCTACCACAATATATGTGACCGCATAACGACAGCAGTCGAACGCAGTGGGCGTCGTTCTAGCGACGTGCTGATGGTCGCGGTGACGAAAAACGCTTCACCGGATCAGATTCGTTTGCTTGTTGAAATGGGGCATACGGACCTTGGGGAAAGCCGCGTGCAGCAACTCGCCCAGCGCGCGCCCCAGATGTCGGAATTTCTGGCCCGAAAGAAGACTTTGGCCCGTGCGGTTCCCAAGCATGCCCAGTCACTTCCCGCAGAGGTCCGATGGCACATGGTCGGTCATCTACAGCGAAACAAAGTCAAGCCAGTGGCGTCATTGGTGAAGCTGATTCACTCGGTCGACAGTTTGCGCCTAGCCGAAGAATTACACCAGTTCGCCGTCCGATCCGATCGGACGGTGGATGTGTTGATTCAAGTGAACTCTGCCGGTGAAACGGCCAAACACGGCGTGGCAGTGCCTGCAGTGATTCACTTGGCCGAGCAAATCGACACAATGATTCACTTGCGGTTTCGTGGGCTTATGGCCATGGCCCCAGTGTTTGAGGCGCCCGAACAGGCTCGGTCAGTCTTCACACGGACGGCGGAAATATTTCACGAACTCCGATCGGAGGGGATTGGCGGTCCGGAGTGCAATATCTTGTCCATGGGCATGTCCGACGACTTCGAGATCGCTATTGAAGAGGGCGCCAATCTTGTTCGAATTGGTCGTGCCCTGTTCGGTGACACAGAGGCGTAGACCGAGCATTTCTCCTTTTATGGGATTCGTACTATAGATCGCTATCGGGCCGATGCCAGTCTTCTCGGTTCGGCACTTGGCGAGTTGTAATTCCCTTGTGATTGATCAATTCGTCGCCATCTGGCCGGGTTGGATACAAAGATCCCCATCCACGGACCGGGCTAGAAATTGTTGTTCGGAGGGTGAACGGCCGATATGTTGTGCGTGTACTCCGGTACTTGAAATCCGTCATCGGGTGATGTTGCGTTTGAATCCCAAGGTTGGCATCACGCGTAGGCCCGAGAAGTTTCATTCTGATGATGCCAGAGTCATCACTCGGTTCTTCTCGGTCGGGGGTGAAAACCGCACCCAAGCGGTTATCGACCGCGTGCTTTCATTGCCCGATCACAAGGCGTCCGAACTGCTCGACGGGTTACTAGCCGATTTCAGCTCGCGGCATCAAGACCTTAACGCCGCCCTTCTTCGCCACTACGAGCAGATCAGTTCATACATCGATGAACCACAGGGGCTTACAAAGAACCAGCAGTTGCTGATCGGGGCATACTTCACAATGGAGTACTCGATTGAGTCAGCTGCGCTGTTCAATCCATCGATTGTGCTTCATCCTGATCAGTCCGGTCTGGCGGAAGGGACGGCACGGTTTATCATGAGCCTTCGCGCCACTGGCGAGGGACATGTCTCCTCAATAGTCTTCCGCACAGGGGTCGTGGATCTCCAAGGTAATATTGAGCTTGATCCTTCAGGAAAGTTTACTAATCGGTTGCGGGTGCAGCAGGATCGCCTGTATGACAAGAAGCTGTTCTTCCTCAAGCTGATTGAGATGGCAGCCTATTCCGATGCAGCCCGAATCGTGCTTGATGAATTGCCAGATTTTTTCACGCACGGACAGTTGAACGACAAGATCAACGAGATCTATCAGCGTTCCGAACACCCCCGCCCGTTTGACGAGACAGCTGAAAACATGCTCTGGTTGGCCCGTTCGAATTACCGCCTCGAACTGCCGACCGGCACTGATGTCTCTGAAGTCGTGATTTTCCCCAGTTCCGAGAACGAGTCGCGAGGCATCGAGGACGTCCGTTTGACACGGTTCGTTGATGAGCAGGAGGGTGTGACCTACTACGGAACCTTCACTGCGTACAATGGATTTCGCATCCTGCCGCAGTTACTGGAAACACCTGACTTCTGCGATATCCGTGTGCATACCCTTAATGGCAAGTATGTGCAAAACAAGGGTATGGCCCTGTTCCCGCGGCGGATCAACGGGCTGTATCACATGATCAGCCGACTTGATGGTGAGAACATGTTCCTGATGAAGTCGGACAATGTCCACTTTTGGAACGAATGCGTGAAATTGCGTGGCCCACGCTACTACTGGGAATTCGTGCAGGTGGGCAATTGCGGACCGCCCATCGAAACCGAGGAGGGCTGGTTGCTATTGACCCATGGCGTGGGGGCCATGCGCCGTTATTGCATAGGGGTGTCCCTGCTCGATCGGGAAAATCCTGCCAAGGTCATCGGGCACCTGCCTGAACCCTTGTTAGTCCCTGAGGAGTATGAGCGTGACGGATACGTTCCGAATGTCGTCTATTCCTGCGGCGCGCTTAAGCACGGGGATATACTGGTTGTGCCTTATGCAATGAGTGACTCAGCATCAAGCTTTGCCACCTGTCGTGTCAGTGAGCTTTTGGATCATATGAAGCGCTACAGCATTTTGTGTCCCTTGCCTGATGGGGCGGTTTAGCCTACCTGAAACTATTATTGAGGCCTTTAGCTACGGCATCGTTTGTAGGCTTCTGCTCCGCTGGCGGTCACAATAGGCTGACCGGATCGACATCGACAGCAGTGCGGGCATCGGAGATCAGCATCCTGGTATTGCGCAATGCCGTTAAAAGTCGTTGTAGCACTGTAGCATCGGGGGCGATCAGCTCGATTTGTTGGCGGTGAAATCCCCCGATACGGGCGATTGGACAGGCTGTTGGTCCGCGCAAGCACACTCTGGTGTTCAATTGATCATTAAACGACTCTAGGCGGGCAGACAGTGCCTTAGCCCGTTCACAGCAGGCGACATAGTCCATGTCCCGGACTACGACCCTCGCCATACGCGTGATCGGGGGCAGGTTCGCCTTAGCCCGCAGGGCAATCTCGCGGCGGGCGAACTGGTCATAGTCATGACAGGCGGCCAGGCCAATGATTGGGTCTGTGGGGTTGAAGCTCTGCACGATCACCTGCCCGCCCCCAGTGTAGAGGCGGCTGCGACCGGCACGGCCCGCTACCTGCGAAATCATCTGGAATGTCCGTTCACCGCAGCGGAAGTCGGGTAGGTGCAAGGATGTGTCACCACTGATTACCCCCACCAGGCGCACTCCGGGAAAGTCAAGGCCTTTGGCAATCATCTGGGTACCCAGCAGCACATCGACCTGTCTTGCACGGAAGGCAGCAAGGCTGTGGGCGTAGTCTCGGCTGTTCCGCATGACATCGGAATCCATCCGCAGGGTCCGGGCTGAGGGGAATTTTCTACGCAACTCCTCCTCAACTCGCTGCGTGCCGAGACCAAAGACATTGGTTCGTCGGGCGCACAATGGACAAGTTGCCGGTAACAGGCTTTCCGCTCCACAGTGGTGACAGCGCATCAGGCCACCCGTTGGCAGATCCTTGTTCTTGTGATACACGCTGGTGACATCACAGTGTTCGCATGTCATGATCCAGCCACACCGGTGGTCAGGGCAGGCAATGTAATTGGCGTATCCACGGCGGTTCAGCAACAGGATGGCTTGATGATGACTTTTGAGCGTTTGGTCCAGTTCATGCTCTAGCCTTCGGCTCAGTAGGTGCACCCCACGTCGCTGGCGTCGTTCCTCCTGCAGGTCGACGATCTGGACTGCGGGTAGCTTCAGGCCGGCGACGCGATCCGGCATCCTGATCAGGTGATACTTTGCCGAAGCAGATTGTGGCTTGGGGCCCAAACCGGGATCTGCGGTTAGTTCATGCTCCAGTTGGCGACAGGACTGATCGTACAGAGTTGCATGGTGATATGACTCGAGCGAAGGCGTTGCGGAACCGAGCAGGATGGGAATATCAGCCATCTGAGCCCGCTTAATAGCGACATCGCGAGCGTGATATCGGGGTAATTGGTCTTGCTTGTAGCTCGAATCATGCTCTTCGTCGACGATAATCAGGTCGACTGTGGACAGCGGCCCGAAGATTGCCGACCGTGCTCCGATAATCAGACATGCCTGCCCTTCACGGATTCGTCGCCACTGCGCATGTCGTTGGGCTGCGGTCAATCCGGAGTGCAGGACAGCAACAGTGCCATCGGGAAAGCGCGCCATGAATCGGGCCGCGGTCTGTAGCGTCAGCGAGATTTCCGGTACCAGCACGATTACGCCAAGGTTGCGTCCGCGGCGCTGTCTCAGAACTTCAATCAGTTGCAGATACACCTCGGTCTTACCGCTGCCTGTGACACCATGCAGCAGATGGACACCGAAACCTTGCTCAGCATGAGCCAATACTTGATCGAGGGCCTGACGCTGGGGCGCAGTCAGGGTCTGTGGTCGGTCCGGTGGCACTTCGTGCAGTCCGCTTAGTTCTAAGTCACTGACCACGTACTGATCGGTCTTGGTCTCAAGGCATCTCTTGCGGATCAACTGTTTGACCGGCGATGTACTCTTGGCACCCGCCAGATTGGCCAACTGCTTCAGTTCAACCCACGCACGGGGACCACAGTGGCGGGCGGCATCGAGTACGGCCTGTTGGAGGTGAGTGAGTTTTTCTTCGACGGGAGATTCCCCGATGCGGACCAGGATGCGGGTGGTACGCCCGGTGCCGCGTGCAACAGCTGCTGGCAGCATTGATGCAAAAACCATTCCCAGTGGACAGCAGTAGTATCCAGCGAGCCAACGAGCCAGGTCGATCAGGTCCGGTGGTAGTGAGATCTGGTTGCCATCGCGCGAAGCAATATGCTTCAAGCCTGATTCTTCTAATGTTGTGCTTTGGCAGAGCTCGATCACGAAGCCAGTTACAGGGCGGTTTTGACGCCCCAGTGGCACGATTACGCGTTCGCCGATAGCCAAATCGGCCAGTTCCTCTGGTACCGCGTAGGTGAGTCCATTGCCGCTGATATCGATCCCACGCTCAAGGGCTACTTGTGCGTATCCGGCCGTGGACCTGTGATCGAACAGATCACTCATGTTATGAAGTATATGTTGGGCTATAGCGAGCCGAGGATCTCAATCGCCCGACCAACTGCATCTTCCAGAGGGACTGATTCAGCGATCGAACCGTTGCGGGCCTTGATGTCAACGATTCCATCTCGCAGTCCCTTGTCTCCAACAGTGATCCGCAGTGGAATACCCACCAGGTCAGCATCCTTGAATTTGACTCCCGGGCGTTCGGCGCGATCGTCGATTAAGACGTCGACATTGCTTGCTGCCATTCCGGCTGCAATTTGGTCGACGGCTTGCTTGATTTGGCCCTCATACTTGATAGGCGTGATGATGATACCGTAGGGTGACAGGGCAACGGGCCAGATGATGCCGTTCTCGTCGTGTCCCCCTGCTTGCTCGATGGCCGAGGCCAGGATGCGGTTAATGCCGATACCGTAGCACCCCATCACAATTGGTTGGCGCTGGTTGTTCTCGTCGAGCACGGTGGCATCCAACGATCGGCTGTATTTCGTACCTAGTTTGAATACTTGGCCGATCTCAATACCCCGTGAGGATTTCAGAATGCCTCCGTCGTTCCGGGGCGAGGGATCGCCGTTGATTGCATTGCGGATATCAGCGACCTGGATCCGATCATTATTGGCTAGATCGGGCACCTCTCGCAGCCAGTTGAAGCCGGTGACGTGATGGTCAATTTCGTTGGCGCCGGTGACCCAGAAACCGCTGCCGGTGGCATCGGGATCGATCAGAAGGTACGTATCATTGCGTCCGACGATGGCATGCGGTCCGACGAAACCTAGCGCCCAGCCATCGGCGCGGGCTAATTCATCGGGTGCCAGAGTAGTGCGGGCTCCCAGCCCTATCCAGTCACTGACGCGGTCACGAAGTTTCTGTTCGTTAACATCATGGTTTCCGCGCACGACGGCTAAGACATACGCGGGGTTCTGAGCACAACGCGGGTCGGAGCCGTCAGCGGCACCCGTGGCCACATACACTAGCGTCTTGAGCATGCTTTGGGTCTTAAGCTGTGATCCAAGGTGTTTCTCGAAATATGCACAAACGTCATCGATGCTTGTACAACCCGGCGTTGCCACCTGCTGCAGCGATTCGGTGGCAGGTTCGCTGAAGTTATGGGTTCGATCACCGATATCGCACTTTTCCAGATTGGCGGCGTAATTACCCTTATCCGATCGCAACACTGTATCTTCACCAGTGGGGGTCAGGACCATGAACTGGTGAGAGGCGGTGCCGCCCATTTCCCCGGACTCAGCTTCCACAACCTCGTAGGGCAGGCCACAGGCTTCAAAGATGTGGCAATACGTCTCGTACATATTCCGGTATTCGGCATCGAGACCATCCGGCCCGTCATCGGTCAGGTGAAAGGAGTAGGCGTCCTTCATCTGGAATTCGCGCGAGCGCAAGACCCCGAACCGTGGGCGGTACTCATCGCGGAACTTGGTCTGAATCTGATAGAGATTCAGGGGCAGATCCCGGTAGGATTCAACGTAAGCTGAGGCCAGTTCTGTAATCACTTCTTCATGGGTCGGGCCAAGCGCTTGGTGGTGGCCGTGGCGGTCTTCCACAACGAAAAGATTCGGCCCGTAGTCATGGCGCCGACCCGACCGTTCCCACAGCTCGATCGGTTGCAGTACTGGGAGCAGAACCTCTCCGGCACCAGCTGCGTCCATTTCACGGCGCACAATGGCTATGGCCTTGTGCAGGCTTCGCCACCCCAGGGGCAGATAGTCGTAGATGCCCGAACCCAGCTTGCGGATGTATCCGGCTCGGAGCATGAGTTGGTGGGAGGGTACCTCGGCTTCCGCGGGAATCTGGCGGCTTGTGGGAATCAGCGTTCTGGTCCAACGGGCGGGCATTCGGCTCAGATCATAGAGCATCTTGGATCAGCAGGAAGTGGTCGCCGGGGCCAGCAGCTGAGGACGCAGCCTCATGGGTGGCCAATGTGTGGCGGAACCTTGCAGCCTGTTGGGTAATTTATGTGGTTTTGGCGTCTGTTCCCGTTCGGCCCAGTTGAGTCGGCCGACCAAGCAGATTAGGATTAGCATGATGCGAGCGGTTCCCATCCTGTTCGCCGTCTGGCTGGCCTCAGTTGGATGCTCTGCCTCCACGGCCCTGTTCCCGGACGACGTGCCACGGTCGCCATACCAGCGCTACTCTAACCTGCAGATGACGGGCGGGGGGGGACACAGTGGCACTACCGGTTCCACGTTGCGCCAGCGCTTGGCCCCATTGGAGCAGCCGTGAGCAGCAGATCCGCTCGCCGCAACCCAATTGTGATCGTTATCGTCCCTTCTGGGACACGATAATTCAAAGAGAGCAACCGTTTCGGCCGATCAAGCCAGGAAGGCTTGCGGTGACAGGGTCGTCGCCGGGCATCTAAGGAATGATGCAAACGAGTAATAACGGATTGGTTTTGGATCGGCGCACATGGGTAGTACTTAGCTCGCTATTGATCGGCATGACCGCGATCAGTTCGCTGCTGCTTGTACTTGAACCGGGTCCGGTTGCGCCGCTGCCAGAGGTCACACTCTTGTCGACGGATCAGTCGATTGATCCAGCGGATCGACTATTCAACATTCCCCGCAATCAGGACTGGCAGGCTATCATTGTCCACGACAGCGGGACCGATGACGGCTCAGCTGAATCAGTGGGTGCTGCCCACGAGCGGCTGGGCCGAGATGGTCTTGGATACCATTTCGTGATCAATAATGGCAGCGGGGAGCGGGACGGGACGATTGAGATCGGTTTTCGCTGGCAGCAGCAGATTTCCGGAACCTACCTGGATGGCCCCGGGGCGGATTGGTTCAACAGTCATGCTATCGGCATCTGCCTGATTGGTGATGCCGATACAGGCCGATTTAGCGACAGCCAACTCCGAGAATTGATCTGGTTGGTCCGCCGGTTGCAGGATCGCTTCGGGATCCCGCGAGAAGCGGTGTACGCCCAAATTGGCTCTGATTCTCATCGGGTCAGCCCTCACTTTCCGGACGCGTGGTTCCGCTCTACGCTGCTAAACCACTAGCCGAACATGTTGCCAGAGACCTGTTGGGCGTGCATTAGCCGTTCTCTGCGGATGGCCAGCGATTGCGAGTGGAATTTCAGTATATTCAGCGTACTTGCGGCGGACCTGCTGGGGCCTTGTCTCCTGCCAGGGTACAAGGTGCAACCAGAATTGGTGAAATATCTGGGTGGGACATGAGTTCGGATATCACATTGCAGCATCTTAAAAAATGTCCGCTAGGAGGGTATTAAGGCCGTAGGGCGGCCTTATATTGCAACCAGAGCACTTTCCGGATAAAGTGAGTGAATACGTTATACGGTTATTCCGATCAATCTGATGCGGGACGCTTAATACGGCACAATGCCAAGCCGACATGGCGAGATAGTAGTGTTCCGTCCGCAGTATGGCTGAGTTCCACGAAATTCTCGGCTACGAAGTTATCGAGACCTTGGGCTACGGGGCGCGCAGCACCATCTACGCTGTCCGCAACAAGGCCGGGGATTCTTTTGCATTGAAGCGGGTCGTCAAGACCTCTCCCTCAGATCAGCGATACATCGATCAGGCGGTGGGTGAGCATGAGGTAGCCATCCAGTTTGACCACTCGCTTCTGCGTCGATCATTGCGGCTGTACAAACAACGCCAGGTGATCCGCATCAGTGAGGTATCCGTGCTCATGGAATTGATTGATGGCATTACCCTTGAACGATTCAAGATCACTGGCCACGATCGGCTCAAGAACCTGGTGGACATCTGCGCCCAGATTGCTGAGGGGCTAGATGCAATGCATGCCAAGGGTTATGTTCACGCGGACATGAAACCCAAAAATGTGTTAGTCGACAAGAACCATAAAATTAAGATCATTGACTTCGGTCAGAGTTGTAAGGTCGGCTCCGTCAAGGAGAGGATTCAAGGCACACCCGATTACATCGCACCGGAACAGGTGCAGCGGCGCCCGATTGTGCCGGAGACCGACGCATTCAATCTTGGGGCGACCATGTACTGGCTGCTTACTGGTAAGCACGTGCCGACCCTGATTCCCCGGGGCAAGGCCGGAGTGACGATTCGCTCAGACGAGCGGCCTATTCCGCCGGCCGAGTTTAATTCGAATATTCCGCCTGCGTTATCCAGTTTGGTGATGGATTGCATCGAAACCGACCCCGTACATCGCCCGCGCAAGATGGAGCAGGTTGTCGATCGGCTCGACATCGCCCTCACACAACTGGTGCGGAGCAATGGTTGCGATCTGTCCTCCCAGTCATCAACGAAACGCCATGTGGGTTAGCCTAAATATTTAACCTATCGTTTGCTGTGAGTATGTTCGTCGTGATCTAGAACGGCCTCAGATTCCGATCTAGGAGCAGACTCCATATAAGTGATGGTCCCTTGTCATGTCGCCACCTGATTCGGCGATCCATCACTGGCACGCCATTGCAAGCCTACTCGTTCTACAATCAAGTGCGTGGCAACTAAGAGTTGGATTTGTGCGATAGGGCTCTGGGTCTCGATGGCCGCGGCAGCTTCGGCTGTCACCGACAAGCAGGTTGGCCAGGCTATTGCACGGATGCAGGAGTTTTTTTATGAAAATCAGAGGCCCGGCGGGTCATGGGAAAGGAAGTACAGCGGGAGGCATCGTGGTGGCGAGACAGCGATCGTGACATTGGCGCTGTTGACCAGTGGCCAGTCGCACCAAGATCCACGGATCGAACGGGCGATCGATTTCTTGCAAAAAACGTCGATGAACGGAACCTACGCCGTATCCATGCGTGCCCATGTATGGGCAGCTTTGCCTGACCGGTTTTTGCCACTGTTGGAAACGGATGCACGGTGGCTGCAGGCAGCCCAACGTCATGGCCTGTTCAGTTACGGACCGGACGGCAATAGCCGGTATGATCATTCTTGCACCCAATATGGGGTGCTGGGCCTGTGGGAGCATGCCAAGCGGGGGGGGCGCACGCCTCGTCGTTTCTGGCGCGATGTTATTGGGCATTTTCTCAAGACCCAAAACCAAGATGGCGGCTGGGGTTATCGTTCCCGGGAGGGCGATCGCTCATCAGGCTCAATGACTGCGGCCGGGCTGACGGTTCTATATGTGGGTCTACAAGAACTGTACCGGAATCAAAACCAGGCTCCGGCCCACATTCGGAAGCATATCGACCTTGGGCTCGATTGGCTGGACCGGCACTATACTCCGGACACAAATCCTTTCGGATTGAACTTTCCCTATTACTATCTCTACTGTATTGAGCGGGTTGCATTGGCTAGTGGTATCAAGCAGCTCAATGGAATGGATTGGTTTACCGCCGGCGCACGGCGAATTCTCGAAGTGGAGGGCGGCACTGGCTCGATCAAGGACGGCTTCAGCGAGACCGCGTTTGCATTGATGTTTCTTGCTCGCGGGCGAGTTTCGGTCTGGATCAACAAAGTGAAGATCCCTGGTGCGAAGTGGAATAACCGACCAAATGACATCTATTTTCTTAATCGTTACCTGTCCGATCAACATGAGCGGGAGTTCAACTGGCAGGTTGTCGAGATTGACTCTGATCCCAAGAGCTGGATGAACGCGGCGATGGCGTGGTTGAGTTCCAGTTCGGCTCCAAAAATGACCGAGATTCAGCAGGAAAACCTCAAGACGTACCTTGATTTAGGTGGGATGTTAATTGCCAATGCAGAGATGAGATCGACGAGATTTAAAGATGCCATTAAAAAGCTTGCAGAGCAGATGTATCCAAGATATCCGATGCGGCCACTTGTGGTCGATCACCCCTTGCGGATGGCAGGGGCCCATAATGGGGCGATGGCGGTGCATAATGGTGTGCGGGACCTAATTTTTATGCCAGCCAAGGATTGGGGATTAAAGTTTCAGCGCCATCGCCCGCGGGGCCGCGGCTCAGAGTGGTTTGCGATGGAGCAACTGTTTTCGGTGGCGTATGAACGGCACCGGGCATACAACCGGCTTATCTATCCGTTTCCAACCCGCCGCGAGGGCCACCCCCGTGGCGAAGTGCGAGTTGCTCGTGCGAGGTATGACGGTGATTGGAATATAGAGCCTCGCTGTTGGGAGCCACTGGCAACGTATCTGTTCAATGCAACTTCACTGGAACTGGCGTATGGAAATATCCAACTGGATCAGCTCGAAGGGGACAGCGGTTTGGCCCTGATCCATCTGGCGGGCGTCGATCCAGTCAATCTCATGCCAGGCGAACTGGAAGCCATCAGGCGATTCATTGACAGCGGTGGTACGGTACTCGTGGAAACGATAGGTGGTCGCGGAGATTTCTCAGTTCATGTGCAGCGTCAGCTCAGTGACTTTCTGGGAACCATTCCAGTTCCGCTAGAAGGTCGTGATTCGATTATTTCAGGCCAAGGCCTTCCCGGTGCTGTTGACAATCGGCGAGTGACCTATCGGGCATTCTCAGTACTCAACCTGGGGGTCGACCACGTTCCGCGATTGGCCGCATACCGCATCAATGGCCGGCCTGCTCTAGTTATTTCTCATGAGGATCTATCCTTGGGTGCGATGGGCTTGCGCCGTGCAGGAATCAACGGATATAATTCCGAGTCGGCACGGAACCTACTCATCAATCTATTTCTATTTGCTCGGAACTTGGAGTAAGTGGGGGCCGCTTTTGGGCTCCATGACAATTGTGAGGATGGTGTCCCAGGTTTTCACCATTGCCGCAATTGGCCAAGGCATCCTATCTTTACCACCATGGATTAAGATCATTCCATGTTTTGGGTAGTTTGATAGTTGATGTGTTGATGCTTGCACTTGAGACGGTGGAATCTGACAACGCGCAATGAGGAGGCCAATTTCTGATCCATAATTCTACTCTGTTACGAGGGTGGTTGGGGATCTCCGGTTGACGAACGTGACGATAAAGGTCAGATGAAGCCGTTTGTCTCTGAACGCTGCGGTGTTCTATACAAAATATGGACAAGCAGAGTCCCAACGTTTTGGTTGTCGACGCTGAGTCGGCACTGACGCATCCGATCGTGAGTGGTGCTATCGGATGGACAATGGGGATTACGATCGGGGCGTTATGTCAGGCACTGTGGTTATGGCTGGTACTGGCGTCGGTCTGTTCGACGGGAATAGTCCTCATGGGGTTCCGTGGCAGGCCGCGCGGTGTGCGATGCTGGGCGTTTCTGGCGCTGGTGGTTGTGGCTGCTGCGTGGTCCGTAGCGAACGCATCGGGCTGGACTCCATCGATCATGTTCTGGCGGACCGACCGCAACTCATACAGGTGATTGGCACTGTGGCCGGGCCACCGAATTTAGTCAGCCCATAGCGTGGGCCATTTGCACAGTTCAGTTATCTTGATCCAGTCACAAGATTTGAATTGGATCTGGAATCTATCTTTGTCTCCGGGCGACTACAGCCGGTCAGTGGACGTTTATGGGTCAGAATCAGTCAGGCTGATCTGGCGATTCGGCGCGGTCAGCGGATGCGAGACACCGGCTGGTTATCTAATTCTGTCGGGGCGGAATAATCCAGGCGAATTTTATTTTCGCCGTACGGCGCGGCGGCGGGGTATTCCCGGTCGTCTGAGCCTGGGGTCTTCCAGCAACTGGGCGCCACTCGATGCACCGAACACGGCGGCGTTCGACCTTAGTTGGATCCGCAGACGTTTTACTGAGACGGCCAGTACGTCCTTACACCTGAGTCTGGCCGATTATCGCCGGGCTCTGGGTCTGGTCCAGATCGTCTTGCTGGGCAATCAAGATGGCGCTGGCCCTGATATGGTCCG
The DNA here is from genome assembly GCA_963581115.1 of Phycisphaerae bacterium. Lineage (GTDB taxonomy): Bacteria > Planctomycetota > Phycisphaerae > Phycisphaerales > Phycisphaeraceae > CAUZOD01. The sequence goes on from CAUZOD010000007.1 coordinate 13,429, forward strand.
GTCCTTTCGCCGAGTAGGTTTGGCCCATTTACTGGCTATCAGCGGCGCCCATCTGGGAATCCTATTGGCCTTGGTATGGTGGGCTGCCAGACTTCTACTCTGGCGCCCTCAGTAGGTGGCGGGGGTGGTTCTTATTGTGCCGGGGTTTTATCTGCTGGTGGTGCCGGCACGGGTGCCGATCTTGCGTGCAGCCCTGATGCCAGCTGTATTTTGCATTGGTTATGCATCTGGAGGGCGTGTGACTGGAATTCAGATGATGGCCCTGTCCGGCTTGATTCTTCTGATTTGGCAATCGGCAGATCTCTTTACAGCGGGGTTTCAACTAAGCTTTACTGCAGTGGCAGCGCCGCTTTTATTCGCCCGACCGGTTGGGCAATGGATCGCGGCACCAACACGAGTCGAGGGCCTTTTTGCCACACAACAGGGGCCAAACTGGGGCGTCAGTTGGCCGAGATCATGGCGGCCAGTGTGGGCGCTTTTGTCGCGGCAACACCACTAGTAGCATTTCACATGTGCTTGCCCCTCTATCGGTCGTGATTCCCCTTGCGGGGCTACCGATTCTGACCGGTCTTTTAGCCGTGGGCTATCTCAAGATCCTACTGGGCTTTCTGCTGCCAAGTGCATCGCTCCTGCTGGCGTGGCCGTTGCAGTATCTGGCGGCGGCACTTCTGGGGTTGGTTGAGTCTACTGAGAGCTGGCCCGGTGTCCATGTCGAACTGGCTCAGGCTCCGAGCGTACTTTGGGTCATTGGGGCGATGGGCTGGTCGGTAGCACTGTTTTCTGGTTGGTTTGCACGCCGACTGGTGTCTTTGGTTACCACAGCGGCGTTACTTATGCTTTGGGTTGTTCTGGGGCAGATCAGCGGTGAGGGCTGGTATCGTCCAGCCTTACGCCTGAATATGGTCGCGGTGGGCGATGGGTCTTGTTACTTGGTTCGTCTTGATCGGCGGCATACTCTTGTCTTTGACTGCGGTTCGCAGGCTCCATGGGACATCGGTCAGCGCAGCATTATTCCTGCCCTACGCCATGAGGGTGTCGACCACATCGATACGCTCATGATTTCCCACGCAGATTTGGATCACTACGTAAGTACCCCTAGACTTTGTCGATTATTTTCGATTGATCGAATTTTGGTGCCGCGACAGCTTTTGCGGCGCGATCAAGATGAACCTGCTGGGTCGGTTCAATTTCTCGTGGAACAGTTGACGGCAAGAGGATTGTCACCGGTCGCCGTGAGCCGGGGGTGGCATGAAATGCATGGCACCTCGCGGTTGGATCTGCTTCTGGCCGCCTGCCAATCTGAACCCGTTGCCCGCCAACGATACTTCTCTGGTCCTTTCGGTACGCGTGGCCGGGCGGCGCGTGCTGCTCAGTGGCGATATCCAGAAGCGAGCAATCGCCAGTCTGCTGGATTCCGGCATTGATCTGGAGGCCGACGTGGCAGACCTGCCCCACCATGGCAGTTTCATAGACCTTTCGCCGGCATGGCTAGATGCAGTTCGTCCGGCATTTGTGCTGCAATCCTGCGGCCCGGGCCGCATGCATCAAGATGACTGGCAGCCACTTCTATCGGGGGGCGGGGTGAAGTACACCGACTCGTGACCGCCGAGCGGGGGATGGTCTGGCTGAAGATTGATCATCGCGGTCGTATCCATGTTCGCACGTTCCGGCAATGATTGATCAGACAAGGCGGGGAATGCCAGGTGTCACTGTGTCGTTGCAGGGAGGGGATCGACGGTCTCCGATTCGTCGGTTGTGGTGGTTGGAACAGGCACTAGATTCTGATAGATCCTCAGCCGTAAGTGCAAGGCGCGCTGTTCGAATAGCGAATCAATTGGTGTTTGTGGTGCCAGTGGCAATTGGTGTTCCAGCACCGATACCCACTGGAAGTCAAGTTGTGTTTTGGATCGATCTGGCGTTACCGGCGCAAGTAATACGTCCACTGGCAATTCTTCTGCCAAGGTCAATGGAGCGTGCCCCGGGATGGCACGGCTGCGCATCTGCTGGTGTGGCCTATCGTTGGGAAGTAAGACGATCTGCGATCCGACTGACACCGAGGTTGCGGGAGGCAAGGAGCTATTTGCCAGTGCCGAAGGTGGCCCCGAGGCCGTTGCACGCTGCCCGTGGGCTTGGTTCAATGTGGCCATGAGTTGCGACACCTGTTGCTGGCGAACCTTGAGGGTCATCTCCCAGGCTTGGCCCTGAGTCGGAGCCAATCCAAGATTCCGCGGCTCGGAGATAATCTATACATCATTACTGATCGCCCAGCGGGTCAGTTGCTGGCGCGTCTGCACGGTGTCAGTTGTGTCTACGTGGATGTCAACTAATGGCAGAAGAGCCTGGCCGGTGATGATGTCGCCAGAATGTAGCGATGCCATACCAAGGGCAGGTGTTTGGGCTTCTTGTTGCGATGCAAGAATAGGTGATGTCGCTGTGCGGGCCTTTTGATTACGGCCTGTGGCCCATTCATGTTTACGTTGCTGCTCGCTACGGGCATTGGCACCACCGACCGTCCCCTCGTTCAGTTCGGTACCGGCAGGCACCGATTGCAGCTTTGCAATTTTTGTCTTCTTGTTCCGGAAATTTCCTAGTTGGTCTGAGGTTTCGGTGGTCGTGCGTTCCTCTGCTTTTGTCCGGGCGTCTGGGGTCAGATAAGCGATCTGCATCTGGTCCGGTGGGTTGGGGATCAGGAGTGAGAAAGTCAATACGCCGGCACCGAGCACGAGCATCGCGGCCAGACCTCCGTACGAGAGCCAGCGGTGGACTTGGTATCGCTTCCGGGCCGAATCCGGTGCGTCTACGGTTGAACCGAGAGGTGCCCAATCCAGGAGCAACTGCCGCTCATTGATTTGGATGACCTGTTCACTGATCCCTTGGGGCGGCTCCTCGCAGGGCAGTCGGCGCAGTCCGGCCCGGTCTGCTTGCAGGTCCTCGTTCAGTTGTGCCAGTGCCGGGTCCGCGGACATTTTCCGCTCAAATCGTGCACGGTCCTGTGGCAACAGGTCGTTCTCTAGATAGCCGAGCATTAGGACTGTTGTGTCGTAGGATTCAGCCATCGTGGGGTCCGCCTTGCGGTTCTGACAGATCACTGTTTGGGCAGAGTTGGAGCATCTGTTCACGTAGCGCCAGCCGGGCTGGGAGCAGTTGGTTCTTGACGGTTCCCACAGGCAGATCGAGCACCTGGGCGATCTGGCGGTATTCCAAGTTATCAATGTCACGCAGGACCAGTACGGCCCGAAAATCATTGTCAATGCGACTCAGAGCAATCTGGAGTAGTTGCAGCATCTCTTCCTGTTCGACGCGTCGTTGCGGCCCAGGTTCCCGCTGGTCGGCCAGGGTCTGCTGCAGGGGTGTGCTCGGCTCGTCATTTTGCCCACTGTTATCAGATGGGTCGATGCTGGTCGTACGGCGGGGTTTTCGCTTGCGAAGAAAGGAGATTGATTGGTTCATGGCGATCCGCACCATCCAGGTAGCGAGTGCCACATCACCTCGATAGCAGTCGATTTTTTGGACGATCTTGAGCAGTGACTCCTGGCAGACCTCCGCTGCATCATCGCGGTTGCTGAGCATTCGCAGACAAACGTGAAAAAGCCTTTTCTCCTGGGACTTCAGAAGCAGTCCGAGAGCGGTGCGATTTCCATCGCGAAACTGATCGAGCAGTTTTTGCTCTGCGGTCGGAGCCATGGGTGTGGTGCCCAGTTCGTGCGCCGTTATTTCGACGCTCAATCCGACGCATCACGATCAGTTGCCTGCCGATATTCGGTTCGCAATCGACACTTTCTCATAGGCATGCGCCAGCCGAAATCCGGTATCTGGTGTGGAATACCCGATATCCGTTACTATGACTGCTGGCGAATACCCGGTCAACAACCGAGCGATTCGATGGATGCTGATCAGAGCTACGTCTCACCGTTAGCGGCTCGCAACGCCTCGGCCGCCATGCAGCAGATCTGGTCTGCACGGACTAAATTCACTACATGGCGGCGCCTATGGCTCGTCTTGGCAGAGTCTCAGAAGCAGTTGGGCTTGGAGATCACCGATCGGCAGATCACCGAGTTGTCGGCGGCCGTGGACCGACCCATCGACTATGAGAAGGCTGCTGAGTACGAGAAGAAGCTGCGGCATGATGTGATGGCCCACATACACGTGTTGGGTGAGGTGGCGCCGGCAGCACGGCCTATCATTCATCTTGGTGCGACCAGTCAGTTTGTAAATTGCAACACAGAACTGATCCAGATTCGCGATGCACTGCGTCTGGTGGCGCAGAAATTGGCTGCGGCAATTGATCGGCTTGCCCGATTTGCCACTATACATCGGGACTTGCCAACACTTGCTTTTACGCATTTTCAGCCAGCGCAACCGACGACAGTAGGCAAGCGCGCATCGCTATGGGGGCAGGATCTGGTCTTGGCGCTAGAGGAAATAGAGCATCGTATCGACTCTTTGCGTTTTCGTGGTGCCAAGGGCACGACCGGGACCCAGGCATCCTTCTTGGCCCTGTTCGATGGTGATCATGAGAAAGTCGAGAAACTCGATCAACTCGTGGCCGAAAAAATGGGTTGGCCGGTGCATCGCCGTTTTGTGGTGACTGGTCAGGCCTATCCGCGCGTTGTGGATGCCATGGTGGGCTCATCCTTGGCTGTTGTCGCGGCTGCGGCACAGAAATTTGCGACCGACATGCGTCTGCTCGCCAATCGCAAGGAGTTGGAAGAACCCTTCGAACGAGAACAGGTTGGGTCTTCGGCCATGGCATACAAGCGTAATCCGATGCGATGCGAGCGTATATGCGGTTTGGCACGGTTCGTGATCGGGATGGCCCAGACGCCACTGGTAACGGCGGCCGAGCAGTGGCTAGAGCGCACACTCGACGATTCCAGCTCGCGTCGCTTGACGTTGCCCGAACCATTTCTAGCGATTGATGGAGTGCTCGACCTGTTGATTAACGTCTCCTCGGGCATTGTGGTATACGAAAAGACCATCCGACAACACCTTGCGGCCGAGTTGCCGTTCATGGCCACAGAGAATCTGATGATGGCTGCGGTACGGCGAGGAGCCGATCGCCAAGAAGCGCATGAGTTGATTCGGCACCATAGCCAAGCCGCAGCGCTGCAGGTCAAGCAGGAGGCGACTGCCAACGACCTGCTCCAGCGGCTGGCTGGTGAGGCGATGTTCGATGGGATCGATCTTGGCGCCCAACTCGATCCATCGCGGTACGTTGGTCGTGCTGTAGAGCAAGTCGATGCGTTTCTAGTGGAGTTGGTTGAACCGATCCGCGAGCGATATGCCTCGGAGCTTGGGTATGAGCCAAAGCTGAGCGTTTAGCCTGGAAATTTTTCGTACGTCACTTCGCTCTGGGGCAGTGGGAGATGTGGATTAATTTTCTGGTTTGATATTTGATGAATCGTAATACCGTGTAATGCCACGCTGGGATGATTCAATGAAATGGGCCAGCTCGACACACAACGGGTTGTCTGGAAGTTCGGCAAGGATCGCTTGAGCCGCAGAGGCATTGGACATGCCGCGGCGAAATACGATGTCAAACGCTTGCTTCAGCGGACCGATGTGCTGGCGATAGCCGGCGCGTCGCAGGCCGACGAGATTCAGCGATCCGACACTGCGCATGCTGTAGCTCGTACAAAAAGGTGGCAGATCCTGCGAAAGGCCAACCAATCCGCCGACGCAGGCCAGGCGCCCGATGCGGCAGAATTGATGTATGGTGGCGACACCTCCGAGCACCGCACGATCTTCTACCTGTACATGTCCACCCAACGTTGCTGCGCTGGATAACATAATGTCATCACCCAGTCGGGCATCGTGACCGACGTGGCTATTGGTCATCAGATAGTTACGATTACCAATTGTCGTGGGTTTGGCCGACGTGGCGCGATGAATTGTCACTCCCTCCCGTAGCACGTTTTGGTCCCCGATGGCCACGCCGGCGCCAGGAATTTCAGGATCGTATTTGAGATCCTGCGGCTCGAATCCAATCGCCGCGTTGGGATAGATGGTGTTGTTGCGGCCTAGGCACAACGGGCCGCGCAGCCAGACACGTCCAATTAGCTGTGTTCCACTGCCGACCTTTACATTTGATTCAACCACGCAGCCGGGGCCGACAAAAACATCTTCGGCCAATTCGGCATCGGGGGCGACCATTGCGGTGGGATCGATATGCACAGTGGTGGGGCAACTGGTGATCATGGGGCTCGATATGATACTGCACATGCAAGCGACGATGACCGCCCAATTGCAGGTTCTCGATCTGGGGCGAGTGGCTTATCCTATCGCTTTGGCGCAACAGCAGCGGTTGCATCAGGCCGTTTGTGATGGCGTCGAGCCAGCGACGCTGCTGCTACTGGAGCACGATCCGGTTGTCACGGTGTCAGCCCGTCGCGGCGCTGGCCGGCACCTACTCGTGTCGTACGCCCGGCTGCGGGAGTTGGGCATCGATCTGCAGTCGACCGACCGCGGTGGCGACGTGACCTATCACGGACCGGGCCAACTTGTCGTTTATCCAATCTTGCGTCTGGTTCCGTTGGGATTGAATCTGGGTCGCTACATGCGGTTGTTGGAGCAGATCATGATCGACACTGCGGCGCTCTTTGGCGTCACGGCCCATCGCGAACCGGGGGCGACCGGCGTGTGGGTGGACTCTGGTGATCCTGGCTCCGGGACCGGAGATGGACAAGCCAGCCGGTTACTACGGCGATCCGAAAAGCTCTGCGCGATGGGAGTGCGGGTGCGTCGCCACACGACGATGCATGGCTTGGCATTGAACGTCACAACTGATCTCTCCCATTTTCGGACTATCGTGCCGTGTGGCTTGGTTGGTCGATCGGTGACGAGTTTGGCCCAGTTGCTGGGTGCCGATACTCCGAGTATGTCGGTGGTCAAACATCACTTGGTTGCGGTATTCACCGAAGCGATGCGAAACATGCAGCATTACGACACATGACCGTTCCGCTGATCGTCTATTGGACTGTCTCGGCTACATTCTGGGGTGTGGTAACGGTGGCCGTATGGCGTTATCGCACGACGAATCGGATGCTTGCTGCGTGGATGATCGTGGGGATTTCACTGCTGGCTCGACTGGTTGTTGTTGCGGCCACGGTACCGACGTTTAGCGACGATCTCTGGCGCTATATCCACGATGGCACGGTTCTGGGAATTGATCGTTCGAATCCGTACGGACAGGCACCGATCGACGTGGATCCCGAATTTCAGGGCAACTACCCCGACCTGATCACGATCTACCAGCCAGCCAGCCAATGGTTGTTTGCTGCCAGTGCTGTTGTCACCGCAACGGCTTTCGGTGAAGCATTCAGCCTGGACCAAGCGGCGATGGTATTTCGAATGTGTTTCATTGGATTTGACCTGGCAGTTGTTCTGCTGTTGCTGTGGTGCTTGCGCCGTGAAGGGCGCAGCGATTGGTGGGCAGTGCTTTATGCGTGGCACCCGCTGGTGATCATGGAGGTTGCCGGTTCAGGTCATCAGGATCCACTGGGCGTGTCGATGTTGTTGGCTGCAGTTCTGCTGTGTGAGCAGGCCAAGCAATGGGGCGTATGGTCTGCGATTGGATCGGGGCTGACCATTGGTGGAGCCATCGCAGTCAAGCCGATCATCGGCCCTTTGGTGCTCCCAATGCTCTGGACGCTGAAAGATCGGCCCCGGCTGCTGGGGTGGGCGACTGTGGCGTTGGCTGTTGTATTGGTGGCGATGTACATGCCTTTTACCATGATGGCTGGCGGGCTCAGCGGGATGCTCGGCACGGCGGGCACATTTGTCGGCACGTGGTCGTTCAACGGCTCTTTGCATCCGTTGGTGGAGCACTGGGCTGGTGGCAAGTGGCAGGCGGATACAGCGATGGCAGTGTTGTTGTTGGCAGTACTTCTCGGGTCAATGTGGGCTGGAGTAGATTTACGGCGTATCTGTGGGATCTATTTGCTGGCGGCGCTGCTTTTTTCAAGTACGGCGCATCCCTGGTACTTGCTATGGGCGCTGGCATTCGTACCGATTCGTTTTGATCTCGCCACGTGGGTCTACAGTCTGACCATTGGGTGGAGTTACTGGGTACTGTCAGACCGGTGGCACAGTGGCTTGCCGTCATGGCTGTTGTGGGCGGAGTATCTGCCGGTCTATGCTGCGGTGATGTGGGGACTATGGCGATACTGGCGGCGAACTGCAGAACCTGTATTCGAATCTCTGGAATCCAGTCCCGAATTTTCAGCACCAGGTTGAAGTCTCGGATGTGGTTCTAGGCTGGTATGGAGGGTGATGTCGTTGGCCATGCTACAGAGGATCACTGGGAATTCCGGGTCAGATGATTTATTGTTCTGTGCCAAGACGTGCAGGTCAGCCTGGGACTCGGATCAAGAGACTCTTTTGTGCCCCCACTGGCTTACCGTCCACCGTCTGCATTAGTGCGTGCCCATTGGCAAGATTGTGCGGGTATTTAGCCTGTAGCTTTTTGACGTTCGTCGACCAGCCGTCGATCGCAGTTCCTGGTGCCAGGGGATTCTCAATCGTCTCAAACGCCTGCTCATAGACAAACAGTCCCACCGTCACGTGAGATCGGAAGGGTCCGTGGTAGTAGTAGGCCTGTTCTCCGTCTAACCGTAGTAACTGCACCATGCGTTCGGCAGCGTCACGATAACCATTCCCAAAGCTCTGATCGAAATAGCCAATCTGCAGGCTGTAGTATCCGGTGTACTGCTTGAGATTCAGCGGATCGGCGTAGAATCGGTTCTGTTCCGATAAGGGGATCATCGCTGCTTTTGCAAACGGGCGTTGATCGTCAAACTCGATCAAGCGGATATCGGAAAGTCTCAATCTAGCGGCGTCGGAGTCTGGTGTTTGATAGTGACCGTAGCACACGGCTGCTCGATTGTGCTGGTCAGCAATCCAGAGGTTTTGGAGGTCGGATTCGGTGTTTAACTTCTTGACGAGTTGGGTGGCACGCGTGTATCGGTCGCTACCCGTAAATGCGAGGATTCGGATGGTCCATCCCTGATTATCCTTGGCGAAGGCAACGTCGGAGGCTTTGGTGTCAGTATTCTGGCCGCCAATCTGTGCACCGGTGCGCTTGGCAAAATCATCCCACGAACTTCGTACCACGCGGGTTTCGACGCAACTGGTGCCTGCGAGGGCTAGAACTGACAGGATTGTCCATTGACATGGATGAATCATTGCTGGTTGCGATAGTTTCATGAATGCAGCGGTTTGCAGAATCGATGGGTTAGGTCCATTGCACCTGTTACTCAGTGTTGGTGGTCCCGACTCGTCGGTCATCGGCCAGGGTCGGTTGGCAGCGACAGGGCCTTAGCCAACGAACATGTGCGAAGCCTATACATCCGATTCTAAGGGATTTTTCATCCGTCGCGTATAGCGGTTTGGGGTGAACAGGTGCATTCTGCCATCAGAAAATTTTCACAGGTGGAATGGCCGGATAAAAAATCAAGGGTCAATTCTTTGAAAATATGGCACTAGTTGATTTATTATAATTATTTACGAAATTATAAAACAGAGCCGATTTTCGGAAGTTTGACTAGATGGGTCAAAATGCATCACTATATCCGGATATACTGATTAAAGTGTGATGGCGATGAAACCTCCCAATTTTGATGTCATGAGTCAGTGGATGGGGCCGCTTTCAGGCATCGGTGACGCGACCAGATTACGCCTACTGCGGCTTCTGGAGCATGAGGAATTGGGGGTTGCTGAACTCTGCGACGTGCTCCAGATGCCACAATCGACGGTCAGCCGACATCTGAAACTATTGGCGGACCATGGCTGGGTTGTGTTTCGGAGAATCGGGACTGCCAATCGCTATCGCATGCTGCTAGATGAACTAGATGAGCCAACCCGCCAACTTTGGACCTTGGCTCGGCATCAGACTGACGATTGGGCCACCTTTGGCCAGGACCAGTTGCGCCTTGCTCATCTACAGCGACAATCGCGGTACTTTGGAGTGGCGGAGTCTTTTTTCGCTGGCGATGCAGGACAGTGGTTGAGGACGCGGGATAACCTTTACGGCGATCGATTTTGCGAAGCGGCATTCTCGGCTTTGCTGCCGGAGCATTGGATTGTTGCTGACCTTGGATGTGGTGTCGGCGACATTACTGCAGAGTTGGCAAGGAGCGTGGGGCAGGTTATCGCCGTTGATAACTCTCCGGCCATGCTTGAGGTTGCACGTCAGTACACCCGGGACCTGCCGAACGTGGATCTGCGCCGGGGTGACCTAGATGAATTGCCTATCGCGGATCAGACCTGCCACGCAGCTATCTTGCTACTTGTGCTGACGTACCTGTCCGACCCGGAGCCGGCCCTGCGGCAGATGCACCGGATCTTGCGCCCTGGCGGCACGACCGACGGCAAGGGCGGTTCCCAGGACGGCAGGGCCGTGATTGTTGATCTGCTGCGTCATGATCGCGAAGACTTTCGGCGTGATTTGGGCCAGCAGATCATGGGTTTTGAACCCGAGCAGCTGGCCGCAATGCTCGAGGCCGCAGGGTTTTGTGATGTCTCGTGCCGACCACTACCGCCACAGCCGGATACCAATGGTCCAGCCTTGCTGCTGGCAACGGGACGACGCGGGGGCAAAGCTGCCGAGTCGCAGTAGAAACCAAACCGAAGTTCAATGTTCATGACCATGCCGACAAACCGATCCGAGTACCATGCCGGAGCCCGATGTTTCAGCCATACATCACTTCAATCTTGGAGCAGCGATGACCATTGCTACCCCGCCTGACGTTAATTGCCAACTCGAATTTAAGGTGGCCGATCTGTTACAGGCTGAATGGGGCCGCAAGGAGATCCTGCTCGCCGAGCAGGAGATGCCTGGCCTTATGGCGTTGCGCAACGAGTACCGGGACCGCCGACCCTTGATGGGACAACGCATCATGGGTAGCCTCCACATGACGGTGCAGACTGCGGTTCTGATCGAGACGCTGGTTGAACTAGGCGCCCAAGTACGTTGGGCGTCGTGCAATATTTTTAGTACTCAGGATCACGCTGCTGCTGCAGCGGTCGTTGGCCCTGGAGGGACGTCACAGCGGCCCGAGGGTGTACCGGTATTCGCGTGGAAAGGCGAAACGTTGTCGGAGTATTGGTGGTGCACCGAGCGTGCCCTGGACTTTGGGGATGGCCGGGGCCCGACACAGATCGTCGATGATGGCGGCGATGCTACCTTGCTGATCCACCAGGGTCATGATTTTGAACATGCCGGTGCTGTGCCGGGGCCTGAGACAGCGGACAATGAAGAGTTTCGGGAGGTGCTTGGCCTACTCGGTCGTGTGTTCGAAGCCGACCCTGACCGATGGCGCCGGGTGGCCGCCAATTGTGCTGGGGTCAGTGAGGAAACGACCACGGGCGTGAATCGCTTACGCCAGATGGCAGAAGACGGGACACTGCTATTTGCTGCGATTAATGTCAATGGCTCGGTTACCAAGAGCAAGTTCGACAACCTCTACGGTTGCCGTCATTCATTGATCGACGGGCTCAATCGGGCTACGGATGTGATGATGTCAGGGAAAATCGCGGTCGTCTGTGGCTATGGCGACGTGGGCAAGGGCTGCTGCCAGTCTCTGCGGGGCCAGGGCGCGCGTGTTATCGTGACCGAGATCGATCCGATCTGCGCTCTGCAGGCGGCGATGGAGGGCTACGAGGTCAAGGCACTGGCGGATGTGGTTGCATGGGCGGATATCTTCATTACCACGACTGGTAACCGAGATCTTGTCTGCGCTGAGGACATGCAGAAAATGAAGGACAAGGCGATCGTTGGCAACATAGGCCACTTTGACAACGAGATCGATATGGCTTCGCTTGCCCAGATTCCAAGGATCCAGAAGGAGAATATCAAGCCACAGTACGATTGCTGGCGCTTTCCTCCGACAGCGGATCGCCCCGAGGGTCACAGCGTGTTGATCCTTGCGGAGGGGCGTCTGTTGAACCTCGGTTGTGCGACAGGCCATCCGAGCTTTGTGATGAGCGCCAGCTTCACCAATCAGACCCTCGCCCAGATCGAATTGGCCACGGCTCGCGAAAAGTATGATCGACAGGTGTATGTGCTTCCTAAGCACCTAGATGAGAAGGTGGCCCGCCTGCACCTAGATAAGCTTGGAGTGAAGCTAACCCGCCTCACGCAGATCCAAGCCGATTATATCGGTGTTCCAATCGATGGACCGTACAAGCCGCAGGACTACCGGTATTAATCTGGGGTGTTTGACTGTCAGTGGTGGTGACATGGGATTGGTAGAGCGAGCTCTGTTATCGGCGTCGGCGGCTTACTACAATTTTCCTGCGGTGACGCCGATAAGCTCAAATATGCATGGGACCCTGCTAGTTTTTCTGGGGGCGAGCATTTCACTTGCCAGTTGCGCGTTGCCACGCGTACCCAAGGGATGGGAGGCGCGCCAGATCATGGTCCAGGAATTGGATGACAGCGGACCAAGCCGATTACAGTTGCTGTTCTGTTACGGCCCAATTACCAGCCACTGTCTGGTTCGGATTGTGGGCCCATCGGACGAGCTTACGATGTGGGATCCCGGGGGGATCTACGGGTTCCACAGCCCAATGGTTGCCCGGGTAGATGATGTGATTCATGGCCAGGTGCCAAGCTTGGAGGCATTCTGGAGCTATCGGCTGACCATGCGGGAGCGATCGGAGATGATGGGTGTGTTTGAGTGGGAGATCCCCGATGACGAAGCCAGGCATCTGCGCCGCCCGTTGGTCACTGGTGATGATCTGAACAATCCATTCCATAGGTTCCAGACCGATGTCCCCGCAATGACCTGTGGCTTGGCATTGTCGGACTATTTAATACGCTATGCCGGGCCGCGCCTGATGGTGCCAATTCGCTGGATTCAACCGGCTGATACGGCTAGCTATCTGTGGAGCCATCATCCACCAGATCGCGTGATCATGTTTAACCGCCAATCTGGTGTGCAGCCAATGGTATATGAACCGATCCGATCAATGGGGTACACCTCTGAATCTTCCAGACTCGACGGGCCAATGGATCTTACTTCGCGAGGTCACTATCCCTGATTGCTGATGGTACATTGTTGGTCGGGGGGAGCCGTTGCGGGATATTCGGGTCGGCCTGCTCCACGATGTACGCAACCGGCGCCAAATCGGTCAGCAATCTGGTCTAGGGCCTGATCTAGTTTTTGGCGTTTACTTCGGCCTCGGTCGCAAAACAGATCCAGTTGATTCTCGCCGTGTGTCAGCTGCGTTGCAGTGACGCCGATCAATCGCACGGGGCTAAACGACTGGCTGGCCCACATGTCGAACAGCTGTCGCGCCGCGTGCCACAATTCAGTGGTCAGTCTGCTGGCGCGGTGGAGCGTTGCCGATCGAGTAATGGTCTGGTAATCGCCGAATCGGATTTTCACCGACACCCCCCGGGCACTGAGTCCATGGGTGCGTAGCCGACGGCCTACCTGCTCAGTCTGGGTCATTAGGAATGCCCGGACATCCTGCGGGTCGATCAGATCTTGCCCGAAGGTCTGTTCCTGGCCGATTGATTTGGCATTGCGGTCGGGTACAACGGGTCGGTGATCGATGCCACGGCAGAGCCGGTAGAAGTATTCTGCCTGCTTGCCGTACTGCCTTTGAAGTTGCTTGAACGTGAGTTGGCGCAGGTCAGCGATGTGGCGCACGCCATGACGTTCGAGCGATCGACAGGTGGCTGGTCCAATGCCCCAGATCTTCGAAACTGGCAGCGGCAAGAGTGTCCGGTCCAGATTTGGTGGCGTGATCACCGTCAGGCCATCGGGTTTATCTAGATCGGATGCCAGCTTCGCCAGGAATTTGTTGAAGGAGACGCCGACCGAGGCGATCAGGTTCAACTCGTTGTCGATCTGCTCTTTCAGGTTGCGTGCAATCTGGACGGGCTCACCACAGAGTCGCCTTGATCCGGTGACATCCAGGAACGCTTCATCTACGGACAAGGGTTGCATCAGTGGTGTGAACTGTTCCAAGATCGCAAATAGGTGGCGAGACACTTCTCGGATTCGCTGGCCGGGCACCTGCACCACCTGCGCATGGGGGCATAATCGTTTGGCCTGTGCCATTGGCATTGCGGAATGGCAACCGAATTCCCGGGCTTCGTAGGAGGCCGTGGTCACGACGCCACGCGGCCCATTGCTACCGGTCAGAACGGGCTGGCCTCGGAGGCGAGGATCGTCCAGGACCGCAATAGCGGCAAAAAATGCATCCATGTCCACATGGAGGATGGCCCGTTCGGTCGGCATCCGCGGATCGTATGGGAGGACCGGCAGATTGTCATGCCCCGGAGGGGCTATGGGATTCGACCTCTTCGCTAGGCGGCGATAGGCGATGGATGCGCTTGGTCATCGTAGATCAGCTTAAGTTTTCGAAAAAACTATGTAAGTACACCATGTGTGGGGAGTATTCAACGGCCATTTCAGGTATTGGTCTTAGGTGGTACAGCACATGAATCTCCACGCGGTAGTTTTTCAGCATATTGATTTTCTGTACGTGGTGGATAGAAATCCGTTGTGCCAGATCACGATTAGGATAGTCGATCTTGCGATCGGTTGGCAGATTCAAGTGCTAACGGTAGGTAGGTTACTCTGCGGGTTTAGAGGATATCGCGGCAGATTTGCCGGATTTCCGGTCGGGCACGAGCACCATAGTCATGCGCCGACCTTGCATTTTTGGGATAGCTTCTACCTTGGAAATATCTGCCAGCATGTCGATTACCCCCCGCATCCGCTTCAAACCTAGATCGCGGTGGGCCATCTCTCGGCCCCGGAACAGCATAGTGAATTGCACCTTGTCACCATCTTCCAAAAATGATTGGGCCTTGCCGACCTTGATCCCAAGGTCATGGTCATCAATTTTTGGACGCAGGCGCATGCCCTTAAGTTCTGACTGTTTGGAGTGGCTCTTTGCCTTTTGCTCTTTCTTGCGTTGGGCATACTTCCATTTTCCGTAGTCCATGACTCGGCAGACCGGCGGTTCCGAATTGGGTGAGACTTCCACCAAGTCGAGCCCAGCTCCGCGCGCTCGTTGCTTTGCATCATCAAGTTCGATGACACCAACTTGGCCATTTTCCTCATCAATCAAGCGGATGGGAGAGATACGAATTTGGTCGTTGACGCGCAGACGCTTGCCGGTCTCTTTGGGCTGCGGCCGAAATCTTCTGGCTATGGCGGAGGTCTCCAAAAAGTGACGTTTTCTGGCCTGATCAGACACTACCAGCGTAACGCTGGCGACTCGATGAATCAAGCACTGGGATAGAGATTGCGATTATGGAGGTGATTGGGCTGATTCATCGCCCTGTCACGGTCAGCAGCCAGTACGCTATGGGTCCGACGAGGATGGGCGAGTCGATGACATCGAGCACGCCGCCGAAGCCCCTGATCCAACGTCCAGAATCTTTCAGACCCGCATCCCGTTTCAAAAGGCTGGCAACTAAATCGCCTAGTTGTCCCAAGGCACCCAGCAGGCAGCCTGCAATAGCAGCCAAGGGTATGGGCAGGTTATGGTGCACGAAATTCCCGTTGGGGCCGTAGTGGCCGGTCCATTGGGTGGCATTCCCGATCGCGGCCAACATCATGGCCAATACTGCGGCCAGTGCCATGCCGCCGAACAGGCCTTCCCAAGTCTTGCCAGGGCTAAGCCACGAGATCAGCTTGTGTTGGCCAATAGCTCGCCCCGTGAAATAGGCACCGATGTCACAGGACTTGGTTACCAGCAGGATGGCGGCAATCAGCCATGCCGTGTGGTCTTGGCGGATTGCTAGATAGAAGCCCGGCAGTATGCCGAGATAGGTGAAGGAGAACAAGACGGCTCCAGTGGCTGAGATTGCACCATCGGGGCGTCGATGCCATGCAATCCGAATCAATCCAAGCATGAACAGAATAGCGATACCGGTACCAGCGATCATCATCATTGACCCGGCACCGAATGGGCGGGGTTCAAAGTAAACCAGCGCCAGGCCCGTTGTGGCGGCGAGCCAGAGCATCAACCGATCGGCGATAATTGCCCGGGCCTCGAACATCCTCGCCAATTCGGGCACCGCTAGTGAAATCAACACGACAAACAGAACAAAGAGGACCCCGCCTCGTGGCATCACACCGAGCCCAGGCAGGATGATCGGGTCGAATGCTTGGTCCAGAAGTAGCACTGTGAGCAGCAGAAAGATCATCACGGTGCCAAAAATGAGCCGATGCCGCAGCATGGCTGGCATCGTAGTCGAACCGGCGTCTGCCAGCTCGGTTGTGTTTGTAAAAAAGCGTGACCAGCCGCTGTCATCGGCGCCCCGATTGATTACCCTGACGGGCGTGCCACTTAGCATCTTGATGGGTCTACTCGTGCTTGGAGCGGCGCCACTACTTGGTTTCGGCCGTGCTGGCGCGCAAATGCTGCCGGTGGCAGGCGACAGTGAGGGTGAGCACCTCTGGCTCCTGCTGGATGGTCCTGATAACAGGCCTGGCTCAAAGGTAAGGGTGCTGCATTGCGCACCCGGCGATGAATCGGTACGCCATGTTCTGGACCCGGCGGGAGTGGTTTTGGAGTCGGGTGTGTCGTCATCGGGCGGACGTCTGTGGTGGGCTCAGGAGGAGTCGGGGATCATCCGGTTGAACGTGATTGTGGCCAATCGCTCACCCATCGGACCGAGTTGGCGCTACGCAGCTGCCGTAGAGCCGGCCTTCCCTTCTTCGAGCAGATTACGTGCTCTGGCCGCTGCTCGCAGTAGGCTGTGGTCTCTGGTACGCGTCGATTCTCCTGAGGCGATGCAGCTCTTTAACCAGTCTCTGGTTTCACGTTTGTCATTACGGGGGACGGATCAGCGCCGACTCAACGTAGCCTTGGGCTTGCCACCGGATGTTCGATGGCAGAAGCAAGGGGCGCAGAGTGAGTCGGTGACACAGCCCACACCACCCCAGATCTCCAACTCTGTAACGCCGACGGACCGACTGTTGGTTCTGGAACGTGGTTCGTGGCGGCTCGTCAATTTGCCCGAGGACTGGCCTGATGGGAGGCAGGCGAGGCTGGTCATGCTGGGGGCTGATCAAATATCACCAATGCTGCTGGTACGATCTGGTTTGGATCAGAAATCATTGTGGGTGTACGGTCGGGAAGCCAATGGCTGGGGTAAGCAGGTCTATCCGCTGCGCCAAGGTGCAACTCCATTTGTGGCCATCAGTGTTGCGGATCAGCTGGTGTTGGCCGAACGTTTGCCTACCGACACATCGGTATCGGTGGCAATTTCAGTGTTGCGCAAAGGCCAAAAAAGTCCGGTGGCAGATCTGTCAATCGATGCGCCGCCAGATCGCCCGTGGGCAGTGGCTACGGTGGGGGTGACCGTGGCCTTGATCGTACAGGTCGGTGAGCCCGGAGCCGAATCGGTTTCTGAGCTGAGTTGGACCCGTGCAAACCTGCTGGGCGAGATTGTTTCGGAGCCACAGCCGTTGCAGGTGCACGAGTCAAGCACTCTTGGTGAGGCAGGTGGGTACGTGGTGTTGGTGTCGGTGTTGGTACTGGCGACACTGATGATTCTCGTCTTTTGGCGGCGGGATCCGCACTTGAACCAGGTTGTTCTGCCTTCGCAACTGGCCTTGGCTGATCTGGGCCGGCGCCTCGTTGCGGGAGTGATTGATATGGCGCCTGGGTTCGTGGGCGCGATGTGGTTTGAGCAGATCGGGGCGCAGGAGCTATTATCGCGTTGGCCGGGCGCCGCAGCGGGCATGAGCTGGGAAGGGATGCAGCCGGGGGTGATCGTGATCGCTATCTTTCTCTTTCACAGTGGTGTATCTGAATTATTCACCCGTCGTTCTTTGGGCAAGGTTGTCACCGGGCTACGGGTGACCACATTGGACGGTCGCCAACCCCGGAGCTGGCAGCTGTTGGTTCGCAATCTCCTAAAAGCATTCGATTTGATCGCGTGGCTATTGCTGATCTTGCCTGTGATAGGGCCTTATCGCCAGCGTCTGGGTGACATGGTTGCACGAACCGTCGTGGTGATGCCGGTAATGCCGTTGGAAGGGGGGAGTTGACCGGGATATTCCCCCCATCTTTGGCTGTCCTTACGTTAGTTTGTAATAGAGTTGGTGAAAATGTCCAAGCCAAGCCGATCCGGTAGCTCAGGGGCTGAGTCCGAGACCGGATTTTCACTTCGACGCATGTTCGGCATACAGTTCAGAATGATGCAGCAACTGCCAGTATGGGTAGGATCCGGCCGTGAGATTACGATTTGTCCGAAGACACACAAAACCTGATAGCCGTCGTGCTTTTGTCCGGTGGTCTAGACTCGGCGACGGTACTGGCCATCGCACGGGATCAAGGTTACACCTGTCACGCGCTGAGTTTTGACTATGGCCAGCGCCACCGCGCTGAATTGACCGCGGCGCAGCGAGTGGCGACCGATCTGGGTGCGATCACGCATCGCGTGGCTCACCTTGACATAGCAGCGTGGGGCGGGTTTTCGGGTTCGGCCCTGATTGACCCCATCGATGTGCCCAAGGATCGCGATTCGCAGCAGATGACGGCCCAGATCCCAGTAACCTATGTGCCAGCCCGTAACACCATCTTTCTCAGTTATGCCTTGGCTTTGGCGGAAATTTCTGGCGCCTCGGATATCTTCATCGGGGTGAACGCCGTGGATTATTCAGGTTATCCTGACTGCCGGCCAGGTTATATCGCGGCGTTTGAAGCCATGGCCAATCTCGCGACCAAGGCAGCGGTACAGTTGCCATCTCCTGCACCGCTGCGCATCCAAGCACCGTTGATCGACTTGGGGAAAACCCAGATTATCCAGCGGGGGCTGGAGTTGGGTGTGGATTATGCATTGACCCATTCGTGCTACGATCCTTCGCCGGACGTATTGCATCCGCTGGGGTGTCAGCCCTGCGGGCGATGTGATGCCTGTCTGCTGCGGATGCGCGCGTTTGCTGAGCTTGATCTGGCCGATCCACTGTTAGGCTGATGGGAGCGAGTGATGAACGGTTGGGCTGATGATCGCAGGACTCGCGAGAACCGCACCTCACTGCTGAACCAATTGCTCATCACCGCATTGGCGTTCGCGGGCTTATTGATTTCAGGTTTTCTGTTGTACCAATCGCTGGACGGCTCAACCCTACCCGGCTGTGGTCCGCAGTCAGCTTGCGATCAAGTGCTCGCAAGCGTGTGGTCCCGGGTCGGTCCAATACCGGTGGCACTGCCGGCGTTCTTGCTGTACGGCGTGGTGTCAGTGGCTGCACTGGGTATCAGCCCCAACTTGCCGTCAAGCGTCTATCGGGTTGCGTGGTACGTATTGCTTTTGACCTGTCTGTTGATTCTTGCAGCTGCTTGGTTTGTCTTCGTGCAGGTGGTGTTTGTGGGCTCAATCTGTCTTTACTGCTTGGCAGCACATATGGTCGGCGTTGTCTTA
>CAUZOD010000008.1:0-28840 GCA_963581115.1 Phycisphaerae bacterium
CAGCGGATTCAGCCGCAGCATCCGCCCCAATGGTGAGACGAGCACGATGCTGTCATCAGAACCAAGCAGCACCGATTGCAGCAGACCAGTGGCACCACGTGCGAGGGTCGAGCCAGTGGCCGAGTCCAGCAGTTGTAGGCTTGAATCCATGGCCATGAGGATTCGCTGTTCATCACCCTGCAGTGCCTGGGCTACTTCGGGGATCCGCCACCGAACTTGGCCCGCAATCGCATCAATTGCCACGGTGCCATGTCCGTCCAGAGGAAGGTAAAGATTCAACCCGATCAAAACCGGCGTGTACGTGAGTGGTATCTCGAGGGGCAACTTCCACTTCTCGTTGCCAGTAGCCCGATCCAATGCGTACAGCGTTTGGTCCTTGGAAGGCAGGTACACTGCCAGCTGGTCGATTGCCGGTGGTGCTGTCACTGCCCCAAAGGTACGGCCGCGCCATCGGAGCGTACCATCGATGGAACTCAGCATTGCGTAGACCCCACTGGTATCTGCGGAAAAGATATCAAAACCAGCCAGGACTGGTTTTGCCTCAATTCTTGCCGTTAGGTCGTATTGCCACTTGCCGTACCCGCTGGTCAGGTCATGGGCAAACAGCCGACCGGAAAAGCCACCGCAGATTGCAAAGTTTCTGACCAGGATCGGATCTGAGCTTAAAGGGGTATCAAAATTGTCCACATGCAGCAGTTCCCCATCGCGGGCCGCTAGGGTGTAGAGCCGAGTTGGCGACGCCACATAAATCCGATCATCGCGGCGCATTGGCTGGAACAGCTGCGTGGTGGCGTCACCGAGCACAATGGTCCATCGCCTCGTACCATCTCGCAGTGATACCGCGCTGATACGGTTCGATGGCGCTTCCACTGCGAGAATTAGGTCATCCAGCACGGCTAGGGAGCTGATCTGTTCGTTCGACGACAAGCTCAGATCAGTTGCCCAGCCGATTCGGTATCCCACAGCCATGGCATCTTCGGAACTCATCAGCAGTTTGCTGTTGGCCAACAGCAAATCATGCTTGAAGTCCCGATTTGTGGCGGTGCAGCCGAACAGCCAGATCAGGCTCATTGCTAGAAGCGGTCGATGCGGGTGCAACATTCTCATGTGAACAGGCTCCATCGATCGCTGGGGGTGTGCGCCGGGACTAATGGGAGGGTTGAGCAAGAAGTATCATCCCTGTCTACATCCTCGTCAAGGGGATGTGTAGCCGTGGGTGTTGTGATGATACTTGCGGCCAGCCACTTTCAGAGGCGAGCAGGGGCGGTTATGGCGGCCGGCCAAGAGTACCCTCGGTCCGTGGCTTGGTGGTGGACTGGGAGAGCCACGATTGTGGCGGCTGTTTCATTTCACGCGATCAGGCCGCACTAAGTGCCTGCCGCTTTTGGCCGATGGTCAAGAGCAGTTGCTTGAATGGGTCGGCAAATTTGGCAACGCCTTCTGTCATCAGCACCTGCTCTAGGTGCTGATGATCGACTTCCTGATCGATTTCTTTCAGCAGCGAAGCCTCCGGCATCTGGTCGATTGTTTTGACATATTGTTTGCTCATCCGCTCAATCTCAGCGTTGGTTGCGGGGGGATTGGTCTGGATATCACTCCCTGCAAGGGCCATAACATAGCAATCCGGGGCTTGGCCTGGGAGCTTGGCCCCAGTAGATGCAAAGACGATTTCTTGCTGTAGCGGCAGGTGTTTGGAGGCCCAGAACTCCTGGTTGGACCGCCATAATCGTTTCGCATTAACAATTCCTACCTGGCCTTGGGTTGCTTGGCTCAGCTGCGGTACATGTTCCTGGGTATACACATCGACACGGCTGACAAATATGCTGTAGACGCTCTTGAAACTCTCAAGCTGCCCGAATTGCTGACGCCCACGCCAGACGGCTTCGCGGGCCAAGTCGTATTGCCGTTGGGTAAAGATAAGGGTCACATTCAAGCTGATGCCTGCCGCAGCTAGATCTTCCAGTGCCTCTAGCCCTGCAGCCGTTGCCGGGACCTTGATCATTCGGTTCCGATGCCCCTCGGCCCAACGTTTGCCTTCTTCAACGTATTTGGCAACCCGCTGCTCGTGGGGGGGGGCCAGTTTGGCGTCCTCCAGCAGTGGATCCAGCTCAAAGCTGACATAGCCGTCATTGCCAGAGGTTTGTTCCCATACTGGCTCAAAGCGGCTTTGGGCCCAGCGAACCATCTGGTCGGTCATGTTCCATGCCAGTTGCTCATCGCTGTCACCGGCTTCGATTCGTTGCCCAATGGCGTTGTCGAACCGATCAGTTTGCATTAGGTCGGCAATGATGATTGGATTGGACGTAGCTCCGGTGATCCCCAGATCGATATTGGCGAGAACTTGATCTGGATCAATTGAGTCAAGCCAAAGTTTAGTACCAGACTCTATCAGGCTACGTAGGGCGGTGGACATCAGTCGGTCTCCTAAAGCGGTTTGGCCGCTGCGATCTCGCGATTAGATCTTAAGGTGGGAATCGATTGAAAGACCATGTTGATTCAGCCAGTCCACCAAGTCTGCAGCTCCCAGTCCACCAGTCCTTGTCCGCTCTGATCCGTCGGCAGACAATATCAGCAAAGTAGGCACTTCCATAATGTTATAGCGTTCAGCCACCCGTTGGTGGGTCGAGCCGGGATTGGTCAGATCGACCTTTACGGGCAGAAAATCTTTCTGAATGACTTGTGCCACCTCTTTTTGGCTAAATACGCGTTTTTCCATATGACTGCAACCCGGACACCAAAGAGCCGAAAAATTCACCAGAACCGATTGACCCGATTCCGAGGCGGTGGCCAACGCTGCATTCAGATCATCCGCCCAGGAGACTAGGTCCGACCCACTACCCGTCTGACCGACCTGCATCGTGAGCACCAATAGCCCCAGCACAGCCAAGGCCACGAGCCAAAAGCCCCGACTTGGGCCTTGAACCTGGGTTGAAGAGTTTCCTGGTGCCATGTTCTGAAACAACCATAAGTTGGCCGGGAATATTTTTCCAAATACTAGAGGGTCTCGACGGGGGATCATCCACTGTCGACGGTTCTGGTGCCACAAGGTCAATCAGCCAGAAGAACAACCACGACGATGAGGATGAAAGCCACAACCCATCCCGCAATGGCCATCCACAACAGTGGTAATGCCGACATTTGCTTCTGAGCTTCCTGCAAGGAGACCAGTTGAGATTCATGGACGGTTGCGCGGTCCAAGGTTGACAATGCGGATAAATCGAACCGTTTGCGGGCCTGCAGAGGCGGTTCCCCGCGGGAGACCGCCTCCAGATCCTCAATCAATTCCAATGTCGAGTGATAGCGTTTCTCGCAATCTTTAGCCATTGCCACCTCGATCACTTCGCCAATACCCGTACTTA
The DNA here is from genome assembly GCA_963581115.1 of Phycisphaerae bacterium. GTDB lineage: Bacteria > Planctomycetota > Phycisphaerae > Phycisphaerales > Phycisphaeraceae > CAUZOD01. The sequence continues at coordinate 3,360 of CAUZOD010000008.1, forward strand.
GCTGCTCATTGATGTGATCCGGCGGAACGAGATCGGACTTCAGGTGCTTGTGCATCACCACGGACGGATTTGGGCCATCGAACGGCACCTTGCCGGTGACCATGTGGTAGAGGGTGGCGCCTAGTCCATAAATATCGACACGGAAATCTACGTTTAATTCGCCGCGGATCTGCTCAGGACTGATGTAATAGGGGGTTCCGAATGCCTTGCCCGCTTCAGCCTCGGCTGCCTCACGATCGGAAACCGCTCTCGCCAGCCCCATATCGGCTAGCTTGGTCACACCATCCTTGGTGATCATGATGTTTTTGGGCTTGATATCCCGGTGGATGAAACCAGCCCCATGAGCATGGCTGAGCGCCTTAGCAACTTCCAGGGCGATCTGAAGGGCGTGTTCTTCTTCATATGGCCCGTGGCCGGTCATATGCTCATAAACTGTTTCACCTTCAACGAACTCCATGACGAAATAGTGGGTTTCACCCGCCTTACCTACGTCAATGGCTTGGACAATGTTGGGGTGATTGAGCTTTGCCGCCGCCTTGCCTTCAGCATAAAAGCGATCGATGAACTGGGAGTTGTTGGAGTATTTCTTTGGCAGCACCTTGATTGCTACGATGCGGTCGAGGCTCAGTTGTCGGGCCTTGCACACCGTTGCCATTGCACCTGCACCGATTTTTTCCAGCACTTGGTAGCCCGGAATCTGTCGGGTGCTACGCCGGTCCTCAATTTCTGGAACAAGGCGATCGATCTGCCGTCGGGTGATGATGTCGTTGGCAACCATCAGATCCCCTAGGCTGTGCGGGTTTGGATCCGAATCCTCGGACGACAGCCGTTGCTGTTCGATGCATTGCTGGACCTCTTCGGCAGTGGCCAATCCTCGTTCGACGACAATTCGGCCAAGCACCGTGTCCATGCTGGAGGGATTGTTTTCAGACATGTGCTTGTCCAGACGTCTCTTCTGGCGGTCCAACCACGTGGGGGAGGATCGAACTCAGAATTTAAGACTTTACATCTTAGTTATCTTACTCTCCTAGCGGAGCACGCGGCAGTTTGCGGTTTCGAAGCCGGTCCGATATTGATTAGCTTTGCATTCGTGGAATTGGCACCGTCTTGGTCGTAGAGTTCAACCCCGTGATCCAGTAGCATCGAGCGTTCGAGGTGGCTAAGACCCAGATCCACCGCTTACAATCCCATGGTTGCTGTTCCTGGTCGAGGTGATACCCCCTTGCTCTTGATTGCCCCACGCAACCGGACTATCCGTGACCGACTAGCCGCGGATTTGGCGGAGGTCGAATCTCGCTTTGCTGCGGAGTTGCGCAGCGACCTGCCGTGCGTCAATCGGTTGGTCACGCATATTGAGAGCTACCGCGGCAAGATGCTGCGCCCCACGCTCGTGCTTGTTAGCGCCATGGGCAGTAATCCTCAGGGGGGGGCGAACAAGGACGCCCATCGGATCATTGCCGCAGTGGTGGAGATGGTGCACATGGCCACACTGGCGCATGATGACATTCTTGATGATGCGGAGATACGCCGTGGCGGCACCACGATCAATTCATTGGTCGGTAATGAGAGCGCCGTGATGCTTGGCGACTATCTGATCAGCCATGCCTATCATCTCTGCAGCGACATCGGTCGAACTGATATCTGCCGTATGATCGCCGAGTCGACCAACGTCACATGTGAGGGTGAGTTACTGCAACTGGCTAACCGTGGAAACTGGTTTCTCGATGAACAGACATACTTTGAGATCATCCGGCGAAAGACGGCCTGTTTATGCGGTATGTGCTGCAAGATTGCAGCAGTTCTCAGTGGCACTACACCCGCCACTGCTGCGGCTCTCTACCGCTATGGACAAAAACTTGGGACCGCCTTCCAGATTGTTGACGATGTGCTTGATCTGACCAGTGATGAACAGACCACGGGCAAGACTGTTGGCCGGGATCTGCAGAAGGGCAAGCTCACCTTGCCATTGATCCACTGTCTGAGCACGGTCTGCCCGGATGATCGGACCCGTCTGCATGATCTGCTCCAAGCCCAAGGTGAACCTGGGGCCAGTGCATCTACCCACACGGCGGCAGTGGATCAGATTCGCCGCTACCTGGCCGATAGTGAGTCGGTGGCCTACGCCCAGCGGTCGGCCGGCCAGTTGATCGCGGACGCCAAGCAGGCAGTGATGGGGCACTTGGCACCATCCGCGGCCCGGTCGCTGATGCTGGATATGGCTGACGCGGTGCTGACACGGGATTGTTAGTTCCATACGTGCTAATGGGGCAATCCCACTTATTGGACCTCTTCTGAAAAACTATTCGGTAGGCTAGCTTGCCTAATATCATGTTGTTTGCAATGGTCATACGATGAAACCCTCAGGTTCCCATGCCTGATTCCCGCCAGCGAGTTCTGGTTCTCCACGGCCGCGTTACGGGTGACCAACCTGCCGTGGAGGGGCTTTCCCAACAGTTTGACGTAGACGAAGTCCATACGATGGCCGAGGCCCTGTCGGCGCTGCGCACCGGCATGTATCACGCTGTGTTTGCCGATGCCGGTGATTTCCTACCGCTGGAGCGGGCCCTGATTGGTGAGAAGTCGGCGCTGGTGCTCAATACGATTGGTGAGGGGGTATGCATCGTGGATGCGGACGGACGGTGCAGTTGGACCAACGCCCGCATGCGTGATTTCCAGCCGGAGGTGACCGAACACGTTAAGCGTGTGTGCGTTCAGGCTCTGCAGATTTTTGTCAAGCAGGCTGGGCCTGTTCCCAATGCCGGTCCATCGCGGAGCAAGAAGTTTACTTTCCAGGTCGAGACCAGCTACTACGAAATGATCACCTCACCAGTGGTGGATGAACATGGCCAGATTCTCCAGGTGGTCGCTGTGGTATGGGATGCCTCCAGTGGCAAGCGGCTCCAGACAAAGATCGATGCGATCGATGCTTCGGGACGCGAACTGGCCCGCATAGACTATGAGGCGATCGCAAAGCTCACGCCATCACAGCGGCTCAAACTGCTGCAGGAGAAGATCATCAAGTACTCCAAGGACTTGATGCACTTCGACCACTTTTCGGTCCGCTTGCTTGACCGCCGGGCGAACAAGCTTGAGGTAGTCATTACTGAAGGGCTTCCTCCCGAAGCCCTTGATATCGATCTGTACGCCCAACCAGAGGGCAACGGTATCTCAGGATACGTTGCGGCGACGGGGCGCAGCTACATTTGTCATGACACTGAAAAGGATCCCCGCTACGTGCCGGGCTTGGATCATTGCAAGAGTTCACTTACAGTGGCTCTGACCCTATTCGACGATGTAATAGGGGTTTATAACGTCGAATCAGACCGGATTGGAGCATTCAACGAGGATGATCGCCAGTTCGCTGAGATCTTTGGCCGCTATGTTGCGATGGCCTTGAATATCCTGGATTTGCTGGTGATCGAGCGATGCGCGATCTCGGGTCAGATTACGGACAACGTCGTTCAAGAAGTGGCCCAACCGCTCAATGACATCGTGACGGAAGCACAGGCGCTGATGGAGGAGTACATCGGCGATGACACCATGCGAGGTCGATTAAACTGCATCGTTGACAATGTCACACGGATCCGCGACACGATGCGCGATGTTGCGGCCGGTCCCAAGACAGTAATCGGTTCCGACCGTGTACCCGAGCCTCAGAGCGAGATGCCGCTCAACAGCAAGCGGGTGCTGGTTGCGGATGACGAGCCCAATATTCGCAATACGATTGCCGGAGTGCTCGGCCGATATGGTTGCGTAGTGCAGACGTGCAAGGATGGGTATGAAGCATGCTCCCAGCTCGAGCAGAACCGTTTCGACCTAGTGATTTCCGACATCAAGATGCCATATCGCAATGGCTACGAGATCTTCGCAGCCGCCCAGCGCAGCCAAGAACACCTGCCAGTGCTGTTGATGACTGGCTTTGGATATGACCCGCATCACTCCATCGTGCGTGCCAGTCAAGCAGGGCTGGCCAGCGTGCTGTTTAAGCCCTTCAAGGTTGAGCAGTTAATGGAAGAGATTTACAAAGCGCTGGGACTTGACGTACCGAATCCCGCATCATCCGGTCATGGCTGACTCTGATGCACCAGCCTCCCCCGATCACCGCGGCCAAACACAACGCTCGGGCCATCGTGGTGGCGGCACTGGCCCATGCTGCAAAGCGGTTCCCACGGCTATCTCGATCCAATCTGGACTGCAGCGGGTTGTCGCAGGCCGATTTCCAACTGGCCCAGGCGATTCATCGCACTACGCTGCAACGATGGATTAGCCTGGAATACCTGCTTAATCGTCTGTTGCGACGTCCGATAGACCAATTGGAGCCCATCCTTCGGGCTGTGCTGTTAGCGGGTGCAGCACAGCTACTATGTCTGGATCGTCTTCCGGTGTACGCAGTGGTGGATGAGTCGGTTCAGTTGGCCCGGACGCTTCTGCGTCGTCGGGCTGGGAGTCTGACCAATGCAGTGCTGCGCCGTTTCGCGGCCTTAGTTGGCCCAGTGATGCCAGAGCAAGCATGGGAACCAGCATCGGATCGTCTCCCCCTTGGCGCTGGCAGCGTTATTTTAACCGAACCGCTGCTGCCGCTGCCTGCGGATGATCTGGCCACCCATCTCGTGGCGGCGACCAGTTGTCCCCTAGCCTTGGTATCGCGATGGCTGCAACATTATGGTCCCGAGCAGACTGTGGCGATCTGCGCGCACAGCGTCCAGAACCCTCCAGTCTTTGTCTTCGACGGCCAACGCTGTGAACTCTGGCGTGAAGACCAAGGTCGCCTCGTGGATTACTTGGCACAGAACCGGTCACGCCGGGTGCAGGATCCGGGCTCGGCGATGGCTGTTGCGTCGACGTGTGGGCTTTCACCCGGAAGTATCCTGGACTTCTGCGCCGGTTACGGCACCAAGACTCGCCAGTTGGCCACCCTGCACCCTGGGGCACGGATCGTGGCCACCGATGTCAATCCCAAGCGTTTGGCCCGTCTGCGGCAGGTGTCGGATATTTTGGAGAACGTGTCTGTGGTCATGCCGGATCAGCTGCCCGACGATCCGGTCGACTTGGTGCTGCTGGACGTGCCCTGCAGCAATACGGCCGTGCTGTCACGTCGTCCTGAAGCCCGCTATCGGTTTTCACCCCGTGCGCTGACAGATCTCGTGGACCTTCAGCGGCAGATCATGACTGAGATTTTGCCACGTCTACGACCGGACGGCCACTGCCTCTACAGCACCTGTAGTCTTGAAACAGAGGAAAACCAACAGCAGCGTGACTGGCTAACCGCAACCAGCGGGGCCAACATCGTCTCTGAGCAGCTGAGCCTGCCTGCTGGCCGTGGCGATGGTCATCGCGATGGAAGCTATTTCTTCCTAGCCCAAGTACCCTGAACCATATGCCATGCGGCCTCGGCGACCTGTCGCCCGAGGCCCTATCTAAACTTGGTGGAAGCGGAGGCGGTGTCGGACTGAACCCAGACGCTACCATGTGAGTATGGCCGTGCAAATGGCACTCTCCCGGATTTTGATCCGCGAAACTGACGATACGCACATCGTTGAGTTGCGCGAAGTCGAAGGAGACCGGGTATTTCCCATTATGATCGGTTTCAATGAGGCCGCAGCTATCGAACGACGGCTGATGGGGCAGGAACCGCCACGGCCACAGACCCATGAGTTGCTAGCCAACATGATCGAGCAACTGGGCTATCAAGTCATCAAGATCATCATCAACGACCTGCGAGAACACACTTTCTTTGCCCGTATTTACCTAACAAACTCAGATCATGTGGTTGATATTGACTCACGCCCCAGTGATGCAATTGCCCTGGGGGTGGCCACAGATGTGCCCATGTATGTCGAAGAACATGTTCTTGAGCAGCTCGCCGACCCCGAATAAACGGTCGAGGAGGCGAATTGGTTTGCGGCTGGGCGTCGCTTGTCCCGTAGCTCCACCGGGGGCGGTTTACCTGTGATGCCGGCGTCTTCGCCCCTGTTCACTTATCTACCGGGTTTGACAGTACCGGAAGGCCCGTTAGACTGCCCGGCTCGGCCCGTGTGGGTTCTTGTTAAGGAACGCAGCTGAATGACCGGCAAGATACGTATTAGGATGGAAGCATACGATCACCAGGCGCTGGACATATCGGCGCGGGAAATCGTGGATCATGCCAAGCGAACCAATGCACGGGTCGCCGGTCCCGTGCCGTTGCCAACCCGTATCGAAAGATACACCGTTCTGCGTAGTCCGCACATTGATAAGAAAAGCCGAGAGCAGTTCGAGATTCGCACCCACAAGAGGATCATTGACATTATGGACCCCAATGCCCGAACGGTCGAAGCCCTCAATCGTTTGGTGGTTCCCGCAGGCGTATTTGTAAAAATAAAGGCGTAGGTCCGCATTTCCCCGCGGACGCCTGTCCACCGCGACAGTGGCGGGATGGGTCAATCGAAGAGGGTTGTAATCCTCTGCCGACTGGGGTCGGCATGATCTGTTCGCCTAAGCGAACACCCTGGGAGATTTGCAATGTCCGTATCGATCTTGGGCCGAAAACTGGGCATGACTCGCTTGTATGACAGTGAAGGCAGATACCTGCCCGTGACTGTAATCGCTGCGGGACCGTGCTACGTTAGTCAGGTCAAGACGCAGCAGCAGGATGGCTATGAAGCCATTCAGATGGCTTTCGAAGACATTAAGGGAAGGATTTCGACCATGCCGAAGATCGGGCATGATGCCAAGGCCGAACTGACTCCCAAGCGATGGCATCGCGAGGTCCGTTTGGCTGCCGGTGAAGCCGAGGCGTATGAGTTGGGCCAGTCCGTGACCGTTGATGCGTTTGCCGACGTAAAGTTTGTCGATGTCACCGGTACGAGCAAGGGCAAAGGTTTTGCCGGCGTGATGAAGCGGTATGGATTCAAGGGACTGGGTGCCAGCCACGGTGTCGAGCGAAAACATCGTTCCCCCGGTTCCATAGGCGGGCGCAGCTCGAACCTCGGTACCGGTAAGCCGAAGAAGGGCATCCGTATGGCTGGGCACATGGGCGACAAGCGGGTGACTATCCGTAGTATCGCGGTGGTGGATATTGATAAGCAGAACAACCTCTTGCTGGTCAAAGGGCCCATCCCTGGCCCCAAGAGAGCACTAGTGATGGTTCGTGAGGCCAAGCGTCTCTACAAAGGAAAGGCCAGGCTCGCCAAGGCGTCGTAAGTCGTAGGTCCTGTGCAGGGGGCAGTTTCCCCCTTGCCTGCGGAACCCAGATCGATACTGCCACGCCACAACATGGACAAAGATGTGTCAGACCCGAGTCGCGGGTGTTAAGGAGCCATCGTCCGGCACCCAGTCATGCGGCGTGAACAGCGTAGCCCGAGCACGGTAGCGGGCCCGTAGGCGAATACGATGATCGAAATACCCGTACACGATTTGACCGGCAAACAAACCGGCAACCTAGAAGTCGACGCCAAGTCGCTTGGGGGCGAGTTGCGCCCGGGGCTGCTGAAGCAGGCATTTGTTCGGTACCATGCGAACCGCCGCCATGGCGCAGCCAAGACCCGCAACCGGTCCGAGACAGCGTATTCAACCCGGAAGCTCTCCCGCCAGAAGGGTACTGGCAATGCCCGACGCGGTCCGGCTGGAACCAACATTATGCGGGGTGGTGGTCATGGGTTTGCCAAGCGGCCCCACAGCTGGCGCCAGAAGATGCCTATAAAAATGCGGCGGCTGGCCAACCGCAACGCATTATTGGCCAAGGCTTTGGACAATGAGATCAAGATTGTGGACGGCTTGAACTTCGATACGCCATCCACAAAACAGTTTGCCACTCTCCTCAAGAACCTCAAGATCGACCGATCCTGCCTGATTGCCTTGGAAGATACCCGGACAAACGAAGCTCGCTCGGCGGCAAACCTCGATCGGGTCCGGTTGACCCAGATTAGCCGGCTGAACGTATACGATCTCCTAAATCATCGGTACCTGCTCACTGAGAAGGGGGCTTTTGAAGCGTACTTGGCTCGCACCACCGTGGAGGAGATCGGCTAGATGATGGATGCATCATACATCGTCAAGAAGCCCCTGATCACGGAGAAGTCCACGTGGGAGGGCACCACCCGAAACCGGTATTGTTTTGTGGTGGCGATGAGTGCCCGCAAGCCCCAGATCAAGCGAGCGGTTGAGGTGTTGTACGGGGTGCGGGTGCTGAAGGTGGCGACTCAGGTGCGCAAAGCCAAGTATTTTCGCAGCCGCTTTGGACCGGCCAAGACTAGCGATTGGAAGCGGGCCACGATCCAATTGCATGAGGATGATCGAATTGAACTGTTCTAGTTTCTGAGCCAGGAGTGTTTTTACACCGGACAAGCAGGACCCAACGACTGACACCAACCATGGCTATTCGCATTTACAAAAAGACGACTGCAGGTCGGCGCAACGCCTCGGTCAATCTTCACTCGGAGCTGACCAAGACCAAGCCAGAGAAAGGCCTGTTGCGCCCCAATCCGAAGAAAGGCGGACGCAACCATCACGGTAAGATCACCAGTCGCTGCCGTGGAGGTGGCGCCAAGAGGCGGTATCGTGTCATCGACTTCAAGCGCACTCGGCTGGATGATTCAGCCCGGGTGATAGGGATTGAGTACGACCCAAACCGTTCCTGCAATATCGCGTTGGTAGAGTTCGAAGACGGCGAACGCCGATACATCTTGGCCCCACTAAGCCTGGCCGAGGGCCAGGCAGTCGTGTCTTCAAACACCCGGGTGGAGCCCAAGGTGGGCAACGCCATGCCGTTGGGGTTGATTCCTCCTGGTTTAAGCGTCCACAATGTAGAACTGGTTCCCGGTCGGGGCGGGCAGATGTGCCGCTCCGCTGGAGCATACGCCCGTCTGACCAATAAGGAAGGCCACTGGGCTACATTGGTTCTGGGATCTGGTGAAATTCGCCAGGTGTCACTGAATTGTCGGGCGACGATCGGGCAGGTTGGCAACATCGACCATAACAAAGTGGTGTTTGGCAAGGCTGGTCGGCGGCGCCATCTAGGCCGTCGGCCTCATATCCGTGGGGTAGCAACCAACCATCACGATCACCCCATGGGTGGCGGTGACGGTCGATCCAAGGGCAACCGGGCACCTGCCTCGAAGACCGGTGTATTTTCCAAGGGTGGCCCAACGCGATCCCGGGGCAAGGCCTCTAATAAACGTATTATTCGTCGGCGGGCTTCCAAGCGATACGGAGTGTTACGACTGAAATGAGTTGGAGTCGAATCCCAGTGCGAGACGGCGGGTCTTAGGCAGGTAGAGGCAATATATATGGCACGTTCACTTAAAAAAGGTCCCTACATCGATGAGAAGCTCTACCGTAAGGTGGAGAAACTCAACCAGATGGACCGGCGAGAGCTGGTCAAGACGTGGTCGCGGGGCTGTACCATCGTGCCCGAATTCGTTGGCCATACCTTCCTAGTACATAATGGCAAGATTTTTCACAACGTGTTGGTGACCGAGGACATGGTTGGGCACAAGTTGGGTGAATTCAGCCCCACGCGGATGTTCCGACAGCACACCGCGGGCTCCAAGGCCAATCGCACGATGTCCAGCGGGGGACGCTGACCTATGCCATATACCAATGTCCATCGCATGGCCCGCATCAGCCCGACCAAGGTGCGCCTGGTCACGGATATGATTCGGGGCAAGGCAGTGGATCGGGCACTGGCTGACCTGACAATGTCGAAGAAGCGAGCGGCCGTATTCGTTCGGAACGCGCTGAATTCGGCTGTATCCAATGCCGATCAGGCCGAGGTCGACATTCGGAATTTGATCGTAGCTGATGCTCGTGTTGACTCAGGTCCAACGATGAAACGATGGCAACCCAAGGACCGTGGCCGTGCGCATCCGATCCACAAGCGGACCAGTCATATCACGGTCACAGTGAGTGAGGCGTAACAGCAGGCAGGCGGCCCCGACGGAATGCGGGCCGTGGAAAGGAACTCCATGGGACAGAAAGTTCATCCATTCGGCTTTCGGGTCGGCATCACCGAGGCGCATAAGAGTCGCTGGTATGCGCCGAAGGCGTTGTACGGGGAACTCCTGGTCGAGGATCAAAAGATTCGTAATTACTGCGATCGTCGTCTGAACCGGCGCCCACCGTTTGCTGCCGTCAGTGATGTGCACATCGAGCGAACCCGAGAGGAACTCAAGATTCTCATCAAGACTGCTCGACCCGGTCTCGTGATTGGGCCCAAAGGGTCTGAGATCGATCTGTTGACACAGGATCTTCAGGAACTGACGGGGCGCAACGTATCGCTCCACTGCATCGAGATTCTCAATCCTGATATTGACGCCAAGTTGATCGGTGAGTCGCTGGCTGAACAACTCAAGAAGCGAGCCAGCTTTCGCCGGATCATAAGGATGAAGGCTGAAGCTACGATGACCGCAGGTGCCAAGGGGGTTAAGATCCAGCTGTCTGGCCGTTTGGGTGGACATGAGATGAGCCGAAGCGAGGACATCCGGCTTGGGTCCATTCCACTACAGACGCTGCAGGCCAACGTGGATTATGCGCTTACAGAGGCCCAGACAACCTATGGCATTATTGGGGTGAAAGTCTGGGTCTACAACGGCCCATACAAGAAGTTGACGGAAGGCGAAATCGAATCGAAGGCCGCCGGTGCTCGGCCGCGAGCTCGGGGAAGGCATTAGACACCAGTGTGAGAACTGAACCATGCCTTTGATGCCCAAACGAGTCAAGTTTCGCAAGCAGCAGCGTGGTACCCTGCGCGGTAATGCACAGCGGGGCAACTTCGTCGCCTTCGGTGAATTCGGCCTTCAGGTGACCGAGGGTGGCTGGCTTAGCGCCCGGCAGATCGAGGCCGGTCGCGTTGCCGCTCGGCAATATGTTTCCCGGGAGGGCAAACTGTTTGTGCGGGTGTTTCCGGACAAGCCGATCAGCAAGAAGCCGCTGGAGACACGGATGGGCAAAGGCAAGGCCGAGCCAGAGTACTGGGTCGCCCGGATTCGACCCGGTGCGGTGATCTTTGAGATTGCAGGCGTGCCTCAGGACATCGCCCGCCAAGCGTTTACGCGCGTTGCCCACAAGCTGCCATTCCGATGCCGTTTTGTTGAAAGGCGCCATGTATGATGATCAAGAAGAGTGAATTGCATGGCATGAAGGAACCTGAGTTGCGTGAAGAGGCGGTGCGCTTGCGCAAGCGATTGTATGAACTCAAGAGCCAAGCGGTCACGGAAAAGCTGGAAAATCATCGCGAACTCGGTAACATTCGGCGCGACATTGCACGTATCCTGACCGAACAGCGGACCCGACAGCCCCAGGAGTCGTCCTCGTGAACCAAGTCGCACCGTCCAAACGTAGGCTCATCGGTATTAAGGTCGGTACCGTTGTCAGCGATAAGCGTAACAAAACTCGCACCGTTGCCGTCGGGTATCAGATCAAGCATCCGAAGTATGGTAAGTACCTTCACCGCAACGCACGCTATCACGTGCACGATGAGCAGAACCAGAGCCAACTGGGTGATCAGGTGGAGATCGCAGTCTGCCGGCCACTGAGCAAGACGAAGTCGTGGCGCCTGATCCGGGTTCTGACCAAGGGCGTCCAACATGAGCATAGAATTGAAGCTTAAGCGGTGCCGGACGAACGCAAGAGAATCAAGCCATGATACAGCAGGAATCACGAGTCGATGTCGCCGACAATAGCGGAGCCAAGATCGTTTATGTGATCAGGGTGCTGGGCGGATCTACGGCGAGGGGACGCTCGACCCGTCGCACAGCTTCGATCGGCGATCGTGTGGTCTGTTCGGTGAAAAAGTCGCTTCCCGGCAGCGAGTTGAAAACTGGCAGCAAGGTTAAGGCGGTCGTGGTACGCACGCGGTATCCCATCCGGCGTGATGACGGCAGTTATGTCCGTTTCGACCGCAATGCCGTGGTGCTCATTGATGACGAAGGCAATCCCCGAGGCACGCGTATTTTCGGTGCCGTTGCCCGTGAACTTCGTGATAAGAACTACATGAAGATCATTTCACTGGCATCGGAGGTGGTTTGATTACATTGGATGTACGCCGAAATTCCCGTATCATTCCACTTGTATGGTGGATTGTGTGCTTCAGGTGAGCAGAGGCCAAGGATATGCCCAGACACGTAAGAAAAGGTGACATTGTGATGGTCACAGCCGGAGACGACAAGGGTCGGCAGGGGCGTGTGCTGCGCGTGATCCCAAACAAGAATCAGGTGGTGGTCGAGGGCATCAACGTTCATACCAAACACGTGCGCCCCAGCCAGGGGAATCCCCGAGGTGGAGTGATCGAGCGGGTATTTCCTGTGCATCAGTCCAACGTCAGCCCGGTTGTCGATGGGAAGCCGACGCGGGTGCGATTCCAGAGTAAGCCGGACGGCTCGAAGATCCGCGTTGCGGCCCGCGGCGGTGAGCAGATTGGTCCGGAGTTGCGAAAGGCAAAGAAATAGGCAAGCAAGGATTAGCAGATGGCCTGGGCCGCAAGACCGGCGGGCCCAGACAAAACCTGCCCTGGACCTGACCCATGACACCGCGCATGAAAGATCGATTCAACGGCGAAGTGACTGAAAAGGTGCGCAGCGAATTTAGCATCTCGAACCGGCAAGCTCTCCCACGGCTGAATAAGATCATAGTCAGCGTGGGTATGGGTAAGCAGTTGGAGGGCACCAAGCTTAATCCCAAGGCGAAGGAGCAGGTTCTGCAAGATCTGGCAATGATCACCGGCCAAAAAGCCATCGTCCGACGGGCGAAGAAGTCCGTTTCGAACTTTAAACTGCGTGCCGGCTACGAAATCGGTGTCATGGTGACGTTGCGAGGCAATCGTATGTGGGAGTTTCTTGATCGCCTGATCACACTGGCGATCCCGCGGGTCAAGGATTTTCGTGGGTTGAACCACCGTAGTTTTGATGGCCGCGGCAATTATACATTTGGTGTACAGGAGCAGGGCATTTTCCCCGAGGTGGACATGGCCAATGCCCAGTTTATCCACGGGATGAATATCACCCTCAATTTTGGAAATAGTGACGATGAGAAATCTTGCTTGGTATTGACCGAACTGGGCATGCCATTCATGAAACCGGATGCAAGCAAAAATTGATGATTTGAGCGACCCACCGGGCTGAGGAGCCACTGATGGCAACAAAATCCACAATTGGACGGAATGAGCGAGTTAGAAAGACAATTGAAAAATACGCTGAATTGCGCAAGAAGCTTAAGGCGGATCGCGACTATATTGCGTTGCAACGCCTGCCACGGGACTCCAGTCCCACGCGGCTTCGCAACCTTTGTGCCTTAACCGGTCGTTCCCGTGCTGTGTACCGCAAGTTCAAGATTTCAAGAATCAAGCTTCGGGAACTAGCCTTGGAAGGCAAGGTTCCCGGTATGAGAAAGGCCTCGTGGTAGGGGCCTGATGATCCGAAGACCGAGCGATGTGGCAATCGCTCTGACTTGAAGCTGAGGACTAATGGCTAATGGCTTTGTCTGACCCCATCGCTGACATGCTCACCCGGATCCGCAACGCTGTACGCAATCGTGTGGATTCCGTCGACATTCGCAACAGCAAAGTGTGTGCTGGAATAGCCGCTGCGCTGAAGCACGAAGGATACGTCCGAGACTTCAATGTCATCGACGATGGTCGCCAGGGGATCCTTCGTGTTGAGTTGAAGTATGGCCCACGGGGTGAACAGTTGATCCATGTCATTCGCCGTGAATCGAGGCCTGCTCGGCGGGTTTACAGGAAGGTCACTGACCTGCCTCGACCCTTGGCCGGCCTGGGCGTTGGCATTGTCAGTACCCCCAAGGGAGTGCTCTCTGATCGGCAGGCTCGCGAGGAGCATGTCGGTGGCGAATTACTGTGCACGGTGGAATAAACCCGATGGAACGGAGGCTCGAATCCTTGACACCCCGACTCCCGATCCCAGGTAATTGAACTATGTCGCGCATCGGAAAGAAACCAATTTCTATTGAAGGTGGTACAAGTGTTTCCGTTAACGGGAGCACCGTTACCGTGCAAAAGGGTGATCAGCGATTGAGCTTGGATCATCGGCGCGAGGTGACGGTGAAGGTAGAAGACAGTCAGGTGGTTGTTGAACGGGTGGATAACTCGCGAACAGCCAAGGCGATGCATGGACTGACCCGCGCCTTGATTGCCAACATGATCGAGGGGGTCACCAAGGGGTTCGCCAAGGAATTGGAAGTGGTGGGGGTGGGTTGGAACGCCCGTGTACAGGGGATGAAGGTGGCGTTGAATGTGGGGTACGTCGATACTCGAGAGGTACCAATTCCGCCCGGTGTCACGGTTGAGGTTGAGGGTGCCAAGATCAAGGTCAGCGGCGCGAATAAGCAGTTGGTAGGCCAGTGCGCCGCTGAAATCAGAGCCCAACGTAAACCGGAACCCTACAACGGCAAGGGGATCAAGTACGCTGACGAGCAAATTATCCGCAAGCAAGGCAAAGCTTTTGCTGCGGGCGCGTAAGCCCGTCATAGCGTGGGGCCGCTGTTCAGCAACCCAGAGCCACAGACATGGAACAGAGTAAACTCAAGACCGTACGCCGCAACCGCCGCAAGATCGGGATTCGCAAACGCGTATTCGGTACGCAACAACGACCTCGCTTGACGGTGTATCGTAGTTCCAAGCACACCTACGCACAGGTGATTGACGACGGCAATGGGATAACACTTGCGGCGGCCAGCACGGTGCAAGCCAAGGCGACCAAAGGCGGAAATATTGAGGCGGCCAAGGTTATCGGGAAGACCATCGCTGAGCAGGCGGGTAGTGCCGGTGTCACTCAGATCACCTTTGACCGCAATGGATTCAAGTATCACGGGCGGGTCAAGGCTCTGGCTGAGGCAGCCCGGGAGGCAGGATTGAAATTCTAGTGATGCAAGAACTGTGTGGTGTTGCCGCTGGTACACCGTGTGACAAGGCTCAAATGCGAACTGATTCGCTCTAGGAACCGACATGGCCGAAAAACTGAACGATGACTCCCAAGCACTGGAATCTACGACCGTGGGGATCTATCGGACCGCCACCGTAGTCAAGGGCGGACGACGCTTCAGTTTTGGCGCCATGGTTGTGGTCGGAGACCGGAATGGTGTAGTGGGGATCGGTTACGGCAAGGCGCCTGGCGTGCCTGCGGCGATTGAAAAGGCACAGAAGGATGCGAAAAAGAATCTTATGCATGCGACGCTCCAGGCGGGCACGCTGCCGCACCCAGTTACGGGCATTTTCGGAGCATCGAAAGTCCGCATGGTGCCCGCAGCGCCGGGCACGGGCGTGATTGCCGGCGGCACAGTTCGCGCCGTGCTTGAGATGGCCGGTGTGCAGGATGTATTGACCAAGGCCTACGGTTCGACCAATGCGAAGAATCTTTGCAAGGCCGTCATGGCAGGGCTTGCTCTCCTGCGTACCCGTGAACAGGTTGCTGCCCACCGTGGAGTTACGATTGAGACAACTGTCGTAGACGAGGTTCTTGAATCGTCGAAGCGATTCCTGTCCCAACAGCAGGAAGGTGGCGAACGTAAAAAGGCTACGGCACCGGTCAACGTAGTGGGACAGGAACGGAAGCGCGGTGGTGGAGGACGTGGTGGGCGACGTCGCGGCCCCAGTGCTAGGAGGCCCGAAGCATCGGGAGCCATGGAACCGAAGGCCCCGGTTCCAGGTGCAAGTCCTGAGTCAGCCCCAGCCAAGCCCCCGGAGTCAGCTGAACCGGCTGCCAAATGACCGCCACACGCCTGTTGGAATGTTGATGGCCCCAGATTTTCTCGGAGACCGCCGCCATGATGATTCACGAAATCACTGAGAAAGTGGGTCCGCACCGTCGACGCAAGCGGGTCGGACGTGGCCCCGGCTCTGGCCACGGCAAGACATGTGGGCGCGGCCACAAGGGGGCCGGTTCACGCAGTGGCTATGTAAGGCGTACGGCTAGTGAGGGTGGCCAGATGCCACTGTTCCGCCGCCTGCCCAAGGTAGGGTTTTCCAATGTTCGCTTCCGCCGTGTATTTGCAGTGGTAAACCTCAATGCCATCGACTCCCGTTTTGACGATGGTGCTGAGGTGAATGCCGATATGCTGGTGAAGGTTGGATTGATCCGAAGTGCCCGGCTACCGGTGAAGGTCTTGGGTATGGGACAGACAGAAAAGAAGCTGGCCGTGACCGCGGCCGCATTCAGTACCTCGGCTCGCGAAAAGATTGAGAAGGCAGGAGGCACTGCGACGATCATCCCATGAGCATGCCATGCTCAACGATCGTGTTGCGGCCGGAGTTGTTTAGGCACGTTCGATCACCGGGGCTCAACTGCTAAAGGCAAAGACAATGCTTCAGGCATTTCTCAATATCTGGCGGATTCGTGAACTGCGTAACAAGCTTCTGTTTACGCTGGCATTGCTTGCAATCTATCGCATCGGTTTCTTCATACCACTACCGGGTGTCGATCAAGCTGCCATGAAAGCTTTTGCCGAAAAGGCCGAGGGCAGTGCCTTGGGCAATCTGATGACCTACGTCAGTATTTTCACAGGCGGCACGTTCAGCCAGTCGACAATATTTGGTTTGGGGATCATGCCCTATATTTCTGCAGCGATTATCTTCCAACTCCTGACGACCGTCAGCGAGCGGCTCAAGGCACTGCAGAAGGAGGGGCCAGCGGGGCGGCAGAAGATCCAGGAATACACGAGATACGCCACGGTGGGCCTATGCCTGGTTCAGGCTGCATTCTGGTTAAAGTATCTACAGTCACTTCGCCCACCGCTGGTCTACGTTGAGTGGATGGGGACACCCACCTTCTGGCTATGTGGTGTGCTCGGTCTCACCGCTGGCACCCTATTTCTGATGTGGCTAGGTGAGCAGATTGACAAGTATGGGATCGGCAATGGGGTTTCACTAATCATTACGGCTGGCATCATCGCAGGGATGCCGACTGCAGTGAGCATCATCGGCCGTGATTTTAGTCTTGCAGGAGGTGGGGATACCCGTTTTGGGCTGGATACCGTCATCTTTTTGGTGCTCGCGTTTATCATCGTGGTTGCAGGGGCTATCGTGATCACGCAGGGCCAGCGGCGCATCCCCATACAGCAGGCCAAGCATACCCGAGGTCGGCGCGTCTACGGTGGACAGCGGAGTTATTTGCCGTTGCGCGTGAACCATGGTGGGGTGATGCCCATTATCTTTGCATCTTCGCTGATGATCTTCCCCTCGGTCCTGTTGGCTTGGGTTGCGCGGGCCATGCCCGAGAACACCGATGCTGGGTGGCTCTACAGTGCTTTTGCTTGGCTGTTTGCATTCTTAGCCAACGAGTTTCGGAACATGACCGGGTACCTATACGCTCTGATCTACATTGGCCTGATCTATTTTTTCGCATACTTCTGGACTACGGTTCAGTTTCAGCCCAATGAGATCGCAACCCAACTCCGGGACAACGGCAGCTTTATCCCCGGTCTACGTCCGGGACCCCGCACTGCGGAGTACTTGGAAACCGTCATGGAACGGATCACCTACGTCGGGGCCGGATTTCTGGCTGTGATTGCGGTCATTCCCACCATTGTGGCGGGCCTCTTCGATATCCCCTTCATGGTGACGCAGTTTCTCGGTGGTACCGGGCTACTGATCGTGGTCTCCGTCATGCTTGATTTCGTTCAGCGGATCGAAGCAAACCTGCTTATGCGTAATTATCAGGGATTTCTAGCTTCGGGTGAGGGCGGCAAGGGCCGCCGGATCCGCGGACCTGGCAGCAATATGTAAGGCCATGTATTCGAAGGGGTTGTCATCATTGGATTTGCCTTGAGGATTGGTCAAGGATAGAATGGCTGAATAGCCACTGGCTTACCGACGGATGGTGATAAAACTCAAGACCCCAGAACAGCTTGAGTTAATGCGATCCGCTGGTAGGGTCGTACATAGGGTACTTGAGTGCTGTCGGAAATTATGTCAGCCTGGAATTACGACACGACAGATTGATGAAGAAGCGTTGAAAGTAATCACGGATGCCGGAGCCCAGGGGTTATTCAAAGACTACCCCGGCCCTGGCGGACCGTTTCCCGGAAACTTATGTATTAGCGTTAATGAAGCGGTGGTGCATGGGATTCCAGACGATCGAGAGATACAGGTCGGAGATGTCGTGGGAATCGATTGTGGGGTGAAGTTGAACGGATGGTGTGGAGATTCGGCGACGACGATCTTGGTCGGTAAAGTGGATGCAAGAACACAGCAGCTTTGTGAGGCGACCCGTCACGTGCTAAACTTGGCCATTGATAACATCCGACCGGGCCGAAAATGGTCCCAGATCGCTCGGCTGATGCAGAATTTTGCAGAGAGCAAGAGGTACGGTATTGTCCGTGATTTTGTAGGTCATGGAATCGGTCAAGAGATGCATGAACGACCAAAGCTTCCGAACTTCGTCAGTCGCGATCTGCTGAAGAATGACATCGTTCTTCGCGAAGGCATGGTCCTTGCCGTAGAGCCGATGTGTAACTTAGGAACCAGCGAAGTGCGTGTGCTCGCTGACGGCTGGACGGTGGCGACGTTTGATGGCGAACCATCGGCCCACTACGAGCATACCATTGCAATTACCGAACACGGTGCCGATCTGCTTACCGACGGAAGATAGGAACACGTGCCTAAGGAAGACAAACTCCAGTTTGAAGGGGAAGTGCTCGAGGCGCTGCCTAATGCGATGTTCAAAGTTAAGCTTGAGAATTCCCATGAGATGATCGCCCATATCTCGGGCAAGATGCGGATGCATTACATCCGTATCTTGCCTGGTGACCGGGTGACCGTCGAGATCAGCCCCTATGATCTGAACAAGGGGCGGATCACCTACCGGCATTAGGTGCAGGAAAGGTTAGGCCACTGTGAAAGTCCGAAGCAGTGTTCGACGTATTTGTGAGAAATGCAAGATCGTCCGCCGCAAGGGCGTGGTGCGTGTGATTTGCACCAACCCCAAGCACAAGCAACGGCAGGGCTGACTGGTTTTCCCGTAGCTTCATGACTGTGAAATTCCGATGACTGACCGAACACCCGATTGCCGCTCTGGCCGCTGAGCATTGGAGAAACACATGCCCCGACTTTCCGGTGTCGACATTCCGGACAACAAACCAATTCGCATCTCGCTGCGGTACATCTGTGGTATTGGCCCCCACCACGCCGGGCAGGTGCTCAAGGAAGCTAAAATTGAAGGTCAGGTTCGGGCCAGCCAGTTGACAGAGGACCAGTTGGCGCAGATCGGTTTGATTATCGAGAACAACTACATTATTGAGGGAGCTTTGCGACGACAGGTATCCCAGAATATTGCTCGTTTGCGAGATATCCGGTCGTATCGCGGCGATCGTCACCGTAGGGGCCTGCCGGTTCGCGGCCAACGGACTAAGACCAACGCCCGTACCCGCAAGGGTCGAAAGAAAACCGTTGCTGGTAAGAAGAGCGTCAAGGGAATGAAGTAACCGGTTACGGCAGGAAGGAAATCTGACGTATGGCAAAAAAAAGCAAGAAGATTCGCAAGCACGTGACGCGAGCGATTGCCCACATCAAGGCATCGTTTAACAACACGCTGATCACCATTACTGATATCAATGGTGAGACCTTGTGCCGACAGTCAGCAGGAACCATTGGATTCAAGGGATCCCGTAAGAGCACTCCATTTGCGGCCACCCGGGCCGCAGAGGAAGCAGCTTCAGCGGCGAAGAAGTTGGGGGTCCAGGAGTGTGAGGTTCGGGTTAAAGGTGCGGGTTCGGGTCGTGAGTCCGCCGTCACGGCCCTGCAGAATGCGGGGATCAAGATCACTGCTATTGAGGACCATACGCCGATTCCACACAACGGTTGTCGGCCGCGAAAGAAGA
Organism: Phycisphaerae bacterium; assembly: GCA_963581115.1. Taxonomy (GTDB): domain Bacteria; phylum Planctomycetota; class Phycisphaerae; order Phycisphaerales; family Phycisphaeraceae; genus CAUZOD01. The sequence goes on from CAUZOD010000008.1 coordinate 23,163, forward strand.
GGCGCGTGTAACGCAGAAACCCCAACTGCTGACGGCGGCTACAGCCGATTCCGACAGCTAGAGACTTGCCCGTGAAAAGAAGCGGCCATGCGTCAGCCAGCAGAGACGCCCAGGTCAGCGTGAATCACGGAGCCGTTTCCTTCCGAAACATCTGCTGGATTATCACGGAGAACCATCATGCGTATTCGTTGGCGAGGACTTGAACTTCCCCACTGTGTCATCCCCGACAAAGTGGTCAATAGTCCGACCTATGGCCGTTTCACTGTCGAACCATTCGAACGTGGATTTGGTACCACTGTCGGCAATTCCCTGCGGCGCATTCTGCTTTCCTCGCTTGAAGGCGCGGCTGTGACGCAGATTAAGATCAATGGTGCCCAGCACGAGTTTACGAGCCTGGAAGGCGTCCAGGAAGATGTCACCGATATAGTGCTCAATGTCAAGAGTCTGATCGTGTCATCGGAATCAGATGATCGCAAGCCGATGCGTTTACAGGCCGAAGGGCCTGGCGAAGTGACGGCCGATCTGATTGAAGCCGAAACCTCCATCACTATTCACAGCCCTGAAATGGTGCTGGCGACACTGACGAAGCAGATCGACTTTGATATGGATTTTGTTGTTGAGAAAGGCCGGGGTTATGTTCCGGCTTCTGAGCAGTACGATACGGCGGACGAGCAGGAGGTGGGCATGATTCCGATTGATGCCATTTTCTCACCCGTGACCCGTGTTCGATATAAGACCGAGGACACGCGTGTGGGCCAGAAAACCAATTATGACAAGTTGACAATCGAAATCTGGACTAACGGCACCATTCACCCTGAGATGGCACTGGTGGAGGCAGCCAAGATCCTGCGCAAGCATATGAACCCGTTCGTGCAATACTTTGAACTCGGAGCGAAAACGGCAGATGAGTCGGCCGCTGCCGCGGCCCGAGTCGATGAGGAATTGATTCGCAAGCTGCGGATGCCCGTCACCGATCTGGATCTTTCCGTTCGTGCCAATAACTGTCTAGAGACGGCCCTTTGCGACACGGTGGCGGACTTGGTCTCGCAAACAGAAAATGATTTGCTGAGGGTCAGAAGCTTTGGCAAGACTTCCCTCAGGGAAGTCAAGCGTAAGCTATCCGACATGGGGCTGGAACTGGGCATGCAACTGCCGTCCGAGGTTCAGTCAACCACCACCGTGGCGGAATAATTGACGGGGTTCCCCGGCCCTGGTTCTGTATCCGGACCCATGGGCCAGCACAGGGCAGCCCAATGAGTCACCAAGGGAGCGCATTCAGATGAGACACCGCGTTGCCGGCCATACACTTGGCCGCAAGACAAACCACCGCAAGGCCATGTGGTCCAACATGGCAGTGTCACTGTTCACGCATGGTCAGATTACAACCACGTTGCCTAAGGCCAAGAGTGTCAAGCCATTTGTAGAGAAGTTGATTACAGCAGCAAAAAAAGGCGATCTGGCTTCACGTCGCCGTGTTATTGCAGCGATAGGGGATCGATACTTAATTCATGGCGAAGATGATCAGGCTGTGGAGCGAAATAAATACGGGGAAATCCGCAAGGCGCCGCGAGTCGTCAAACACCTGTTCGATCAGATCGCGCCCCGTTATGCCAATCGGCAGGGTGGTTATACCCGAATTATTCGTCTGGCCCGACATCGGATTGGTGATGGCGCCGATCTTTGTGTGCTGCAGTTGGTCAGTGACGAGGATTCGGGCCCCCAAGTGTCCGGCCAGTATTCACGCCGTCGGGAACAGGCAAACAAACGCATGGATCGGGCGGCCGCATTGCGCAAGGGTGCTACTGCAAAAATGGCCGACTTGCCAACTCAGAGTGCCGGTGAGCCCGAAGTGGCCTCGGCCCCAGCGGAAGATGCCGTTGTGCCAGACGCCGACGAATCAGCTGATGATGAGAGCCCGAAAGACGAATAGCAGGTCGATCGGTGCGAGGGTAGTTCTACCTCTATTGCTGTGCTGCGATCTGGCCCATCAGTCCGTGCGGAGGCCAAGAGGTGTTCATGGTTCCCGCGGGAACTGCTCAGCCCAGGTGCTACCGACAGAAATTAGCTCGAAATAGGTGCCTTGGTGGCCGTAATCCCTGCCATAGTAGGTGCTAAGTTCTCGAAGTAAGTTATCGAAGTATGCCCGGGAACGTGGTCGGCCCCACTGGTTGCAGTAATACGCTAGATAGTCCTCGTGCCGCTGGGTCACGTTCTGGCGCATCTTCGATTGCATGGCCTCGGCATAGAGGCTTGGGTTCAGTGATTCGTCATAGTGGTCGCTGATAAACCGGGAGAAGAATTTTGGATTCTGGTACACATGGTCCGCGATTTGCCAAAAGGGACCATTGCGCATGAGCATCGGTGCGCTCGACTGGCCCTTTAGGTCGACCGTCTCTGTCAAATTACGAAAGAAGAGGCAGCCAACATAGTTGGAGACTAGATCCGCATTTGAATAAGATCCAACTGTGATACTGCCGAAGATCCATTTTTCGCCTCCAGCGCCTTCGACGTTGAACTGCATGGCCCGGAACATAGCCTCGTCCCGATCACGACCGGCACGGATGTGGCGCCGGTAGGCGAGGTAGATGTCGTAGCCCATGTGGACAAAGTGCCCTATCTTGTCCACACCGAAGTGAGTGCCATATGCATTGATAGTCGGAGATCGCCATAGGCGCGCAAAATTGCTGTGAAGCATAGTGTCGGCATCTACGAATACGCAATCGGCATTGTCAGGCTTATACTGGTGGCGGCGACCGGGGTTCTCCCGCTTCAGTTGCTTATCTCGCTGAATGTCAGATTCCAGCGAGTCGATCAACGTCGAGCCCAAAGGGAACTCGGCGCGGACCTGTTGGCTGATTCCTTCTGGAGACTGGAGAGGTTCAAGTGCGGCTGGTGGCGATTTCTGGCTGGAGGCTCGCAGCTTTCGGATGGTGTCGGTGCTCTGGGCCCGGCGCACGTAGTTGTTCGGGTGATGAATAATCTTCTTGATCTGAAGATTTGTTTGCTCGAGGGCGTCCTCCAGGCGTTGCACAAAGAACTGATTCAGATAGCCACCGATATCTACTAGCGGATCACCGTCTGGCGGTACGGTCCATTGATCAGTTTCGTGGGCGGTGGCGACGCCTGCTCCGAGGGCCACTACCAGTGCAGCAATCCTTACCCGATTAGTCTGCGGCATTTAGCTCTTTCCGAGGCATTGACTGGATTAGGGGTAAAATTCCCAAGATCTGGTCCAAATCGGACCATAGTCAGGGAAACGCGGACCATTCACTGCTAATCGACACCAGTTCGTCATAGCTGCCACGATGGCCATAGTCCAATCCATAGTAGTGGGTTAGTTCAGTTAGCAACGCCTTGAAGTAGTCCTGTGTATGAGATCGGCCGCCCACATCACAATAGTATGTCAAAAAATCTGGCAGACGCTGCCTGACGTTTTCACGCAGGCGAGTTCGCATCTCTTTGCGATACAGGCTGGGGTTCAGAGCTTCGTTGAAGTGGTCAGACACGAACCATCGGAAAAATTTCGGATCATCCTGTACATGAGCGGCCACTTCCCAGAATGGTCCGTTGCGTAGCAACATGGCCGGGCGCATCTGTCCCTTCAGCTTGACCGGTTCGGTCAGGTTGCGGAAGAAGAGGCAACCCACGTAGTTGGAGGCCAGATCTGCATTGGAGTATGCGCCTACCATAAGGTTGCCGTAGAATCCATTCTCACCGGCGAGGCCATTGACCTTCGCCTGAACTGCGAGGCGCATGGCATCTTGCCGTGATATACCAAATCGCAGGTTCTGTCGATATGCGGTATACAGGCTGTAGCCAAAGTGAATGAAATGGCCGATCTTGTCCAGGCCAAACTCTGTACCGTATGCGCTGACCGTTGCTCCTTGCCACATCCGGGCAAAATTGCTCACGGGCCTCACATCGGTTCCATGGGTCACGGTTGCGGATGCCGCAGGTTTGTACAGCAGGAGCATGCCCGGATTCTGAGTCTGCAAGGACTTGTTTTTACGGATCTTGGCTTCGGTCTTCTCGATTAGAACCGGTCCTGCAAAGAAGGAGTACCGGTATGCGTTGGCGATGGCTTCAGGTCGGTGCAACCTGGTGATTGCCGATGGTATCGGCTGTTGACCAATAGCTCGCAACCGTCGGCTCTGCTGTACGCTTTGAGCCCGGGGCAAGTGTACGATACCTTCCGCCGCCAAGGCGTGCTTGATGCCCCGGTTGACTTTTGCCACAGAAAACTCGAGCCGGCCTATGAAGTAGTTTTCGATAAATAGTGAAATATCAGCCAGCCGTTGCCCGTCAGGCGGTACTGTGAACTGTTCGGTTTCGTGCGCCGCCAGTGGCGGGTGTGTTATGAACAGCAGCCCAAGAGTTGAGGCAGCCACCAGGGTTCCCCGGTGGCACGTGTCTTTGATCGTTACGTACATCCGCGATCTCCACAAGTTGTACCACTACTAGTGGTGCGGCAAGGTATGGTACGTCGACTAGGGGGGGCGATTCAATCCGCCATGCGCCGAGAATCGTCTGCTCGCAGCATCAGAATGCCGATTGAGATCTGAGCGGATACAATCGGTTCGTTCATGCGCATCCTACTAACCAACGACGATGGAATTGGAGCTCCGGGTCTCGAGGCGCTATATGCGGCGGTGTCGGATCTCGGCCACGTGCACGTGGTTGCGCCAGCAAAAGTGCAATCGCTACCAGCCACGCCGTAACCTTTCACCGTCCCATTCAGGTAACCCAGCGCCGGGGGATCGGTTTGTGGGGATGGCGGTCGACGGTCGACCTGCAGATTGTGTGAAGCTGGCCTTGACTGAGTTGATCCCCCAGCCGGTCGACTTGTGCATCAGCGGCATGAATGCTGGGGCCAACGTGGGTATCAACGTGATTTATTCAGGCACCGTTGCTGCTGCTCGGGAGGCTGCATTTAGCGGTGTGCCGACCATTGCCGTCAGCCTCCATCGTGGGCAACTGGCAGGCAATCGATTGGTCGCGTGCAGTCAGCCACGCCAAGTGCATTATCGACCGTGTGCTCAGGGGGCCATTTACAGGACACAGTGTTGTGAATATGAACGTGCCCATTCTCGATAACGGGGCCGAGCCGCTGGGGATCCGAGTTGTACCCATCTCCACGAGCCCCCTAGTGATGAAGTATGCCAAGGAGAATCTCAATGGAGCGAACAGCTACCAGGCTACCAATACAATGACTTTTGATCGACGAGATCCGGATACGGATGTTGATGCCCTGTTCGCCGGCTATATCACGCTGACGCCGCTTCACTTTGATCTGACCTTTCAGCTACAGCTGTCGCAGTGGCGCGACCATCTGCACAATGGATCAGGTGACTGTGCCGGCCCGAAAATATCAAGCCAGCACGATGAATGATCAGTATTGTGCCAATCCAGATTTCGCGGAGGAGCTGAAGCAGATTGTCAGCTCTGGTCATGCCGAACATCTTGCGGCGTTTATGCACCTGTTGCGCCGGAAGACACGCCTTACACCATCTCACACCTCGATGCAGCGGGCCGTACGCACATGTTTTCCATGTTGGTATCCGTGAATGCGGATCTGGCCGCCGACCTGATGAAGCACTTCGTCGATGAGCAGGCGGCAGACATGATCGATCAGCTCGATCCAGGCGAAGCCGCAGCAATTGTTGACGAAATGGACTCGG